>JAKMFG010000086.1 GCA_022425565.1 Alphaproteobacteria bacterium | reverse complement strand
CTATCACTACATGGCGGCATCGAACCGGTATCGGGTGTGTTGCCGGCAGCGATGGCAGCTTTCGGGGCGGGCATGGACCTGATCTGCCCGCAGGCATGCGGGCCCGAAGCCGCCTGGGCGAGTGATCTCGGCATTGTCGCAGCGCCGGATCTGATGTCGCTTCTCAACCATCTCCGCGGCGTTCAGGTGCTGACGCCGCCAAGGCCGGAACTTCTTCCTCCGGCGCATCAGGCGCCTGACATGTCCGATCTGAAGGGTCAGGAGACAGCTCGCCGGGTGCTGGAAATCGCCGCAGCGGGGCGTCACAATCTGCTGATGGTTGGCCCGCCCGGCGCAGGCAAGTCGATGCTCGCAGCGCGGCTTCCCGGTCTGCTTCCGCCCTTGTCTCCACGTGAGGCGCTCGATGTCACGATGCTTCATTCAGTCGCCGGCCAGCTTTCTGCCGGCGGTCTGGTCCAGACACGTCCGTTTCGCGACCCGCATCATTCGGCCTCGATGGCCGCACTTGTCGGCGGCGGCGCGCGGGCTCGCCCGGGTGAGATTTCCCTCGCCCATGGTGGTGTCCTGTTTCTCGACGAGCTCGCCGAATTCACCAAACCGGTGCTTGATGCGTTGCGCCAGCCGCTCGAGACCGGCCAGATTGTGGTCGCTCGCGCCAATCACCATGTCACCTATCCCGCAAGGTTCCAGCTGGTTGCGGCCATGAACCCCTGCCGCTGCGGTTATCTTGGCGACCCGGCGCGTGCCTGTACCCGTGCCCCCGATTGCGGGCGAAATTACTGTGCGCGCATTTCAGGGCCGATGATCGACAGGTTCGACATGATCATCGAGGTTCCGGAAGTCAGCGGCAGCCTCCTTCTTCGTGATACGCCGGGAGAGCCGAGTGTGTCTGTTGCGCGGCGTGTAACGGCGGCACGGGATTTCGCCGGTGAACGAGACCCCGAAGCACCTGTCGACACCGCATCTGACATCAGCAGCGACACCAGGAGCCTGCTGGAAAAGGCCATCGAGACACAGTCGCTGTCAGCGCGTGGGTTTCACCGGATATTGCGGGTGGCGCGAACAATCGCTGATCTTGAAAGATCGGACGGCATTGAAAGACGGCATCTTGCCGAGGCGTTGGCCTATCGGGCGATGCCGTTGCTGGCGTAGCCGGGTTGTGCGGTCTCGATGGCGTCCCAGGTCAGGGCTGCCACATCGATTCCCGACAATGTCAGGATTTCCCGCACACCGGTTGGCGAGGTGACGTTGATTTCCGTCAGATGGCTGCCGATGACATCAATGCCGACAAACAGCAGCCCCCGCCGGCGGAGTTCCGGCCCGATCCGTTCACAGATTTCGAGGTCGCGCGCTGTCAGCCTGGTGGCTACCGCGCTGCCGCCTACATGGAGGTTTGACCGTGCTTCGCCTTCCATTGGCACACGGTTGACTGCGCCGACAGCGGTCCCGTCGACAAGGATGATCCGCTTGTCGCCGTCACGTACTGCAGGAAGATAGGACTGGACCATGACCGGTTCACGGGACCCGGCAAAGAACATTTCCAGCAGCGAATTCAGATTTTGGTCACCGGGTGCCAGCCTGAACACGCCAGCACCGCCATTGCCGAACAACGGTTTGACAATAATATCCTTGTGCTGTTCCCGAAAAGCCTTGATGGCGTCCGGGTCGCGCGAGATCAGCGTCGGCGGCATCAGATCCGGAAACAGGGTGACAAGCAGCTTTTCCGGCGCGTTTCGAACTTCGGCCGGATTGTTCACCACCATGGTTGTTGCCGGCAGCATTTCCAGAAGGTGCGTCGCAGTGATATAGGCCATGTCAAACGGTGGGTCCTGGCGCATCAGGATCACATCGAATGCAGAAAGGTCGCGGCGAACAGGCTCTCCGGCCGTGAAATGGTCACCAACCTTGTCACGCAGCGCCAGCGTCTGGCAGACGGCCTCGGGCCTGCCATCGGCAAGCGTCAGGCTGTCGGGAAGATAGTAGTGCAAGTCATGGCCACGGTTCTGGGCCTCTAGCCCGAGGGCGAAACTTGTGTCGCCGCGGATGTCGATGGATTCCACTGGGTCCATCTGGATGGCAACGCGAAGCGTCATGTGCCTGGCCCTAGTCCCGCTGGTCGGTGCGAAGCGTGATGTAATTCACAACCTGCTGTGCGAAGCGGAGATCCCTGGCGTGGCTGACCACACGGTTCATCTCCTCTGCATCGGCGGCGACACCGGATAGATAGACGGTCCCATTAACCACATCGATGCTGAAATTCAGCGAGGATACACCGGCATCGGCGATCAGTTTTCCGCGGAGCTGGGCGCTGGCCGCAAGATCCTTGGCGATGTCCTTGATCGAGGACTTGTCGGTGACCTGAATTTCGTTCACCACCTCACGCACACCACGGACTTCCCATGTCAGCTTGGTTGCCAGAACCTTTTCTTCGGGTGTCTTGACCTTGCCCGTCAGCAGCACGGCGCCGTCATTGACAGTGACATCGACCACTGTCGGCAGGCTGGCATCCGTCTGCAGGAAATTGTCCTGAATCTTGGTGAAGATCAGACCGTCGGAAACCGAAGTGGACAGGCCCTTCTCGGTCGATGATGCGGCAACGGCTGCTGTTCCGACGCCGAGCACCGCCGGTGCACATCCCGAAAAAAGCAATCCGCCAAGAACCAGCATGGCCACCGCCATGACAAGGCTGGTCGAAGAGCGGGAAGGAAGCTGCTGCTGGCAGATGGTTGTGGATTCCATGGCGGAAAATCCCTCAGGTTCGGTTGGTGTGAACGCTTAGACGCCAATGTGCCGCTTGCCGATTCGACGGTCAAGTCCGGCGGTGGATCATTTAGACGGGATTACACCACCAGGCATCGCGAAGATGCCGTATCGGCAACCTCTGGCGCCATGTGAATGGCGAAATACGGATCAGATCGAAGCGGCATTCAAGATCAGGTGAGATATGATGCCGGGCCATGAACTCGCGTGCGGCATTGCAAATCCGCTGCTGCTGCCTTGGCGACGGCATGCCGTCGGGATCGGCGGGTCGCCGGTATTTGACCTCGCAAAATATGATCATTCGGCCACGCCGTACCACAAGGTCGATTTCGCCACCGGCCGCCTTGTACCGTCTGGCCAGAAGCCGGTGACCCGTGCAGACAAGCCAGGCAAGCGCGGCAAATCTGCCGGCACGCTCGGCCTGCCGGCGCTCAGCTGGTGTCTTTTTCATCACCATTCAGTGCCAGCGCCGCCCGATAGACACGGTTGCGCGGCAGGCCGGTCGCCTCGACGACAGCTTTCACCGCATCCCGCAGTCTCTGGCCGTCAAGTTCGGCGCGAAGCATGCCGTCGAGTGTGGCATCGTCGATCTCTTCATCGCCCCGCGGTTTGCCGCCAACAACGAGAACAATTTCGCCTTTCGGCTTGTTGGCCTTCATTTCGGCGGCGAGTTCGTCAAGGCTGCCGCATTTCACGTCTTCATGGAGTTTCGTCAGCTCGCGTGCCACGGCGGCTGGGCGGGGGCCCAGTATATCCGCCATTTCGGCAAGGCTGGCAGCGATACGGGACGGTGTCTCGAACCAGATTATGGTCGCGCGCACCCCCTCAATTTCGGTAATTTGGTCACGGCGGGCCTTGGCAGACCCGGTGAGAAAGCCGGCAAACATGAACCTGTCCGTCGGTAGGCCCGAAATCGCCAGAGCGGCCAGAACCGCGCTTGGCCCAGGAACTGAAAGCACCGGGATGTCCTGCTCACGGCAGGCGGCAACAAGCTTGTAGCCCGGATCGGATATCAGGGGTGTGCCGGCGTCGCTGACAAGAACAACCGCTTTGCCGTCCGCAAGCTGGTCCAGAAGCCAGGGCCGCATCGCTGCCCCATTATGGTCATGATAGGCGACCATCTTTGCGTTCGTTGCAGTACCGGTCAGGTTCAACAGCTTGCGCGTGACCCTCGTATCCTCGCAGGCGATGATATCGGCGCTGGACAGCATCTCGGCAGCGCGCGGCGAAAAATCGCCGAGATTGCCGATTGGTGTGGCGACAAGGGTGAGTGTGCCGGTTGTCATGACGGGGGCAGCTGCCGGGAAGTGGATCCTTGATCAGGATATAGCCCATTAATGACTTGCAGGCAAAAACAGGGCATATTGGCGTTTCGCTGGGTGAGAGGATTTTTGGCAATGACGAGGCGGCTGCTGACACCCATTCTGGTTCCGCTATTCCTTGCGGCATGCGGTGTCGCGGTGGAACGGAGTTCGCTGCCACAAACCTCTGCGTCCGAGAACAGCCCCAAGATCGAAACCCCCGCTGTGCCGCAACCCTCGCAAGCCACCAGCGCAAGCGATGATGAGGTTCCATCACCTGCCGATGAACCGGTCGATATGGCTTCGCTTGCACCGTCAGTGACGGGCAGCATCGACGGACTGATCGAGATGATCGAGGCAGAGGAAGGGGCAGAGACAGAGGCGAAAGAAAAGGTATCCGAAGAAACGGTGGTACAGCCTTCTGTTCAGACGGAAATTCCAGACAGCGATACGGCTGCGGTTTCCGAAGACGAAGATCCTGGTGTCTCGGATGAAACGCGGTCTTTGTCTGAAGCTGCACCTGACAAAACAAGGTTGGATGGAGAGACGGCAGCCTCGGCAGTTGGCAACATCATCTGGAATCTCGAGGCGGCGAATCGCGGCCGTGCCGCGGCCGAGCCTGAACCTGTGGTTCCGGTGGGTCCTGACCCTTCACTTGCCACCGAAGCGCTGGAGGCCGCCTTCGCCATGCTGGCGCGCCGCGACCAGGGCCTTGAAACAGGCGATTTCATCATGCCGCCGAAACCTGATGGCATCATGCGGATCGCCCTTCTGTTGCCGAAATCGGGTGAGAATGCTGTTCTCGGCAATGAGCTTCAGCGCGGCGCCGAACTAGCCCTCTTTTCACTTCGCAACAGCCAGATCGAGCTTCTGGTCTTTGATACGGTGGAAAAGGGTGCCGGTGTTGCCGCGCGCGAGGCCGTGGTTGCCGAAGCGGATATCATTGTCGGCCCCCTGTTTTCCGATGCGGTGGTGTTGGCGCGGCAG
>JAKMFG010000068.1 GCA_022425565.1 Alphaproteobacteria bacterium | reverse complement strand
GTGCCGGCGGATGGGGCCGCATCGCGCCAAGCGGCAGACCGTCGAAAGCAGAGATCACCCAGGCTATCCGTTCATCGCCCGACAGGTCTGCAACGGCGGCACTGGCGGCATCGTCATGCCGGCGAATGACACGCGGCACCGGCAGATCCGGCATGGTCGCGGCCAGATGATCGAGCGCTTCCACCTGCATTTCGACGAGGTGGGAATCACACCCCAGGCGCATGACTTTCAGAACCGCATGCAGACGCCCGTCAATACGGACGGCGATGTTCAGGTCAAACTCTCCGTCGAGTCGCTCGAGATCGCCGTCAAGCCCGTAATGAGCCTGAAGATATTCTTTCCAGAACGCGTTTTCCTGATCCGACCACATAGACGCCTCCGCTGACGCCAGCATCCTATCGCGCCTTGCGGCAAGGTCAAACGGCAGCTTGCCGGTTGACGCACCAAATCAGGCCATGTCACTCATGTCCGGCCCCTTCAAATCTTGCTGCCCTGCCCCCACATCAGGTACAGGCTCGCAAGCGGGCAGCGAATGAATGACAGGATGATCCATGCCGCATTACCTGGTAACCGGAGCAAGTTCAGGCATCGGCGCCGCGTTGGCGACCGCCCTGTTGCGGCGCGGCGACAAAGTAACCGCCATTGCGCGCCGTCAAGACCGGCTGGCCGCGCTAGACGACGGTAGCGGCAATTTCCACGGTTCGGCCTGCGACGTCACCGACGATACGGCTCTCGCCACAGCCATCCAGAATGCTGCCGACAGGCTGGGACCGGTCGATTGCGCCATCCTGAATGCCGGCATGTATGTCCCGCAGGACAGCCTGAAGATTGACCCGGCCGTCTATGCCAAGCATATGGATGTAAATTACATGGGGGTGGTCAATGCCCTCCCCCCGCTGATCACCGGAATGGCAGCGCGGCGCAGCGGCCAGATCGCCTTTGTCTCTTCTGTCGCCGGATGGCGTGGCCTGCCAAAAGCGGCAGCCTATGGCCCGACCAAGGCGGCGCTGATTTCGCTTGCCGAATCCATGACCTTCGACCTGGCACCGCGCGGCATCGATGTGAAAGTCATTTGCCCGGGTTTCGTGCGCACGGAGTCGACAGCAGTGAATGATTACGAGATGCCCGGACTGATCAGTGCCGAAACCGCTGCAGCTGAAATCCTGAAAGGGTTGCAAACGGACAATTTCATGATCCAGTTCCCGAAACATTTTACCCGCAAGATGGGCCTGTTACGCTGGCTGCCGGACCGAACCTTTTTCAAGCTGGTCGGCGCGCGCACCGGCCATCCACAACCCTAGACACCCTCCACGGCGGATGAGACGACATGACGCCACCTGATATCATCACACGCTACGCCGACGCCTTTGCCGCGCTGACACCCGACAACATGAACAAGCTGATGGCGACTGTTTCGGCAGATATCCGTTTCGTCGACCCGTTCAACGATGTGACGGGACGAGACGGATTCCGCGCCATTTTCGAGCATATGTTCGCGACCTGCGAGGCGCCGCGCTTTCACATCCTCGATATCGCCATATCAACGGATCAGGGTAATCAGCGCGCCTATCTGCGCTGGCGGATGAGCGGCCGCGTCAAAAGCTGGCCACATACCGATCTGGGACTGGAAGGGATGAGTGAAATCCATCTCGGCAAGGACGGGCTTGTCTGCCTGCATCTCGATCATTGGGACAGCGCCAGCCAGCTGCTGGCACGCCTTCCAGTCATTGGCACGATCATAAGACCTGTGCTGAAACTGTTCCGGGTCAGACCGGCCGGAAGGTAAGAAGCACCTCGCCGAGCCGGAATCCGGCCTTGGAGACCGTGGCACGGTTCACCATCACGCCACCTGCCTGAAGCACCATGACATCATCGAACCTGACCGCCACTTTGCGGCCATACATGGCAAGGCGGAAATCATACCGCCAGCTGAGCATGTTGTCGGTGCATTTGCCGGTGGCGGTTCCGATAACATCCGCGCATTCGCCGCGATAACGCCCGTCACCAAGCGCCGTCACGATCCACCGCCGCGTCTCACGCTCACCATCGT
>JAKMFG010000063.1 GCA_022425565.1 Alphaproteobacteria bacterium | reverse complement strand
GCGGAACAACAGCTGGTACTGCCATGCCGGATGGCACCGGGTCAAAGACAGCTGTCGGCGAACGGTGGTCCCAGCTAATGCAACACTCCGCGGCGAGCGCTGGACCTGCAATGCCGGATACCGGCAGAAGGGCGTCGAGTGCATTGCTGTCAGGGCGCTCGCCAACGCAGTGGTTCGAGGCGATGACTGGACGTGCAATTCCGGCTTTAGGCGCGATGGCGATGCCTGCACGGTGATCATCGCGCCGGCAAATGCAACTGTCCGTGGTGACGCCTATCAGTGCAACGCCGGGTTCATGGAAGATGAGAACGGCCTGTGTGTCGCTGTGGTCGCGCCGGCCAATGCTACGGTCCGCGGGGACCGTTGGACCTGCAATCCGGGGTATGTCAGAACCGAAACCGATAGTTGCCGCCGGATCAATTGACGGGTCTTTGCCGTCAGTCCTAGCGCGCGACAAAGGCGCGAAGGGCGTCCTCATACATGGCGAATCCCTTGTAGTCGCGCATTTCCGGCGTCATGCCGTCCAGCATCTCCAGCAGTGAGGCAACAGCGCCGGGAAGGCCTGCCCAACGCGACAGTGGTTCGGCATAGGTGCGGATTGTGAACAGGATCATGCCGCTGCCGGGCAGCTTGCGGAGCGTCTGGCTTTCCATCCGGATGAAAATCTCGTCGATGCCGGCGCCTGGCGCCAGCGGGGTACGGCGTGACCTGTGCGGCGTGAACAGCCTGTGGCTGGTCATGACGGACCAGTTCCAGCGGTGGCTGATCGGGCCCGTCTTCATATTGGTGAAAAACCTGTCCATCGGAGTCTCGAGACGCTCGCCATAATGTGGCACCGGCTCGTGGATGCCGGCAAGTGGCCTGCCCATCTTTTCCGCCAGAACCCAGTGGGCCGGAAAGGCAAGTGCCGCTGCCACAAGAGTCCAGTCAAGCAGCCCGTCATCATCCTTGCGAGGACGCGACTTCAGCAGCAGCAAATCTTCCGGCACCATGCGCGCCGCGGCCTCGAGAGGGTGCATGCCGGGTCTCGGTGCTTCGGGAGCGGTTCCGTGATGTCCGGCAAGATGCGCAATGACCATGTCGCGGACTTCGGCACCTGCTTCCTCGCTGCCGTCCAGCGCGGCGAAGGTCTCGTCATGGCGGTTGTCGAAGAGCCAGTCACGCTCCGTCATCTGGTCCTGGCGGCGCCCGGCATCGCCGAACGCGTCGTCGAACGGCAGCCATTCGGCCTCGGTGCGGGTGCGCAGTCCGAGGGTGAACTTGTTGCCAAGCCGTTCCCACGGGGTGTGGCCCGTCTTCCGGTCTGTTTGCCCGTCCATCTGCCCGTCCATCTGCCCGTCCGACCGTCTGTCCGTGTCTCTGGTGCGAAATGCTCCATGGCCCGGCAAAAGCAAGGCCGACCCCGATCTTGCTGGGGCCGGCCGGAAGAGGCAAATGCTTTGTGCTGGTCAGATGGGCTGACCGGTCAGCCTGGTGGCGGCAAGCCCTGCCTTGGAGGCAGTCTGGTGGGGGAGCCTGTCGCGGATCATCTGTGCCAGCCTGCCGACTTTCTCCAGCGTCAGCTCGCCCCTTGGCCGGATGCGGGCATTGTTCTTTGCGGCCGTGGCCCAGAAGAACGCCTCACGCAGGTCCGGTTGCACTTCGCCGCCTCGTGAAAGCAGCGCAGCAAGATTGTATTGCGCGTTGAGATGGTTCTTCGCGGCGGCGATGCGATAATAGGCCAGCGCATGGTCGGTGTTGGCCTTGGTGCCAATGCCGCGTTCATACTGGAATGCCAGTTCGAAGACAGAATCGACATGCCCCTTCTGTGCCGCGGCCTTGTAGTGCCGATGGGACAGTTCCGGCCGCGCCGGCATGCCCGCACCGCGGTCACGGGAATAGACAAGGCCAAGGCCGTAATTTGCCGCCGGGTTTCCGGCCTCGGCATGCGGTATCCAGATGGCGACAGCTTCACGGAAATTTCCCTCACGGATGGCAATGATGCCGTCTGCGACCGTTGCGTCGGGAGTGCTGTCGACAAGCGGGGTGGCTGGTGCCGGGGCCGGCAGCAATATCGCTGCACACAGGGCCATGGTGATAAGTCCCGGCCATTTGATCATGGCCTGGCAGCGGTTGATACCAGGTCGGGAATTTGGAACAGCTGTAGTGAATAAGGACATGACCTGTTTCCTTTCGCGATGGCAAGCGGTCCACGCTGCGCAATAGGGGCGGACATCATTGGCCGCCTCAGGCCAAGGCTAGAAAGGTCAGGTAAACAGAAAGTTAATAACTAAATTAATTACGGTAATCTCACGCAAACGTGAAAACAGGGCCGATTGGACATCCGGCCCGCCATATGGCTGCTCTGGGTTGACAGGAACGGGGGTTTCGCCTACACAACCGCTCTGGTTTGTGAGGGCGCTGCCTATGGCGACCAACACCTCCGGCTCCGGAAATCCAAGTCGAGACGAAAGAGAAGAGCGATGGCCGTTCCAAAGTCCAAAATCACGCGCTCGAAGCGCAACATGCGCCGCGCGCACGACGCTCTCAAGAGCGACGCCTATGTCGAGGACAAGACCACAGGTGAACTGCACCGTCCGCACCATATCGATCTGAAGACCGGTATGTATCGCGGCCGTCAGGTCATGAAGGTCAAGGAGCGCTTCTAGCGCTCTCATTGCTACCGGTGTTCAGGCTCACCAAGGCGGGTCTGACCGGCAAGCGATCATCCTCATGACACACGGCATGGCCAAATTCACCATCGGCGAGATTGTCCGCCACCGCCTCTATCCGTTCAGAGGCGTGGTGATCGACGTTGATCCAGAGTTCGACAATACCGACGAATGGTATGAGTCGATCCCGGCCGAGGTGCGTCCACACAAGGACCAGCCTTTCTACCATCTGCTGGCCGAAAATGCCGACAGCTACTACACCGCCTATGTCAGCCAGCAGAACCTGGTGGCCGACTCCGAGAATGGCCCGGTCGGTCATCCCGACATTGAAGAGCTGTTCCTCGGCATCGACGGCGAGCGCTACACACTGCGCCGCGAAGCCTGCAACTGATAACAACGGTTTCAGCGCGCCTTAATTCACATTTCTGTGCGGCATGATGGCACAACCGGAGTTTGGCGGCTGTTCCTCCTTGCATCCATTCCAAAACGTCCTTACTTCTCCTCAATCAGGACCACTTTAGTCTTGATTTTGATAATCATTCGCAAATTGCTCTGCGTTCCGGTTAAGGCGCAGCTCGATTTGTGGGACGGAAATCGAGGCTAAGGTCACCTTGCTGCGACTCAACCGAATGACAGATTACGCGATTGTCGTGTTGGGTGCGCTTGCGCACCGGCAGGGCGAAGTGCTGGCAACGGCACAGATCGCGTCACTGACCGGGTTGACACAAACAACCGTCGCGAAGGTGGCCAAACGCCTTCAGGCTTGCGAACTTCTCGAGACCAAGCGTGGTGTCAATGGCGGCTACCAGCTGACCGGTGACCCTGCAGAGCTGTCGCTCACCATGATTATCGAGGCCGTGGAAGGCCCGATTGCCGTGAATGGCTGTGTTGATGGCGCGCCGGATCCCTGTGCTGTCAGCAATTGCTGTTTCATGAGCAATCAATGGAACAAGGTCAACGGCACGGTGCGCGACGCGCTTCACGCGGTATCGCTTGCTGAACTGATCGACCCTTCACAGCTGTTTCCGCTGCCTTTGCAGGATGCGGTACCAGCCGAGGAATTACCTGTCAGCGCCCGCTGACATCACGATATAACGACCGTAACGAGGACAGATATATGGCCGCCACCACCGAGACCATTGAACAGGTCGAACAGGCAACCGGGAAATACAAATACGGTTTTGTCACTGATATTGAATCTGAAAAGGCGCCAAAGGGTCTGAACGAAGACACCATCCGGTTCATCTCGGCCAAAAAGGAAGAGCCGGAATGGATGCTGGAATGGCGCCTCAAGGCATTCCGCCGCTGGCAGACAATGACGGCGCCGGACTGGGCGAAGCTCGATATCCCGCCGATCGATTATCAGGACATCCACTACTATTCGGCGCCCAAGCAGGCAGAGAAGCTCAAGTCGTTGGACGAGGTCGATCCCGAGCTGCTGGCCACCTACGAGAAGCTTGGCATTCCGCTGAACGAGCAGAAGATGTTGGCGAATGTCGCCGTCGATGCCGTGTTCGACTCGGTGTCGGTCGCCACGACCTTCCGCGAGGAGCTGTCAAAGGCGGGGGTGATCTTCTGTCCGATTTCAGAGGCGATCCGCGACTATCCCGAACTTGTGCAGCGTTATATGGGCTCGGTGATTCCGGTTGGTGACAATTACTTCGCGGCGCTGAATTCGGCAGTCTTCACCGACGGATCCTTCGTCTACATTCCCAAGGGCGTGCGCTGCCCGATGGAGCTGTCGACTTATTTCCGAATAAACGAACAGAACACAGGCCAGTTCGAGCGCACGCTGATCATCGCCGACGATGAATCCTATGTCAGCTATCTCGAGGGCTGTACCGCACCGCAGCGGGACGAGAACCAGCTTCATGCGGCTGTAGTGGAACTCGTCGCCCGGACCGATGCCGAGATCAAATACTCGACGGTCCAGAACTGGTATCCCGGCGACGAGAACGGCGTCGGCGGGATCTACAACTTCGTGACGAAGCGCGGGGCGTGCCGCGGCCACAAGTCGAAGATCTCGTGGACCCAGGTCGAGACCGGCTCCGCGATCACCTGGAAGTACCCGTCCTGTCTCCTCATCGGGGACGAGTCCGTCGGCGAGTTCTACTCCGTCGCGATGACGAACAACAAACAGCAGGCCGACACCGGCACGAAGATGATCCACATCGGGA
>JAKMFG010000059.1 GCA_022425565.1 Alphaproteobacteria bacterium | reverse complement strand
TCCCCAGCTGCCGCCACCGATAACACGAACGCGCCTCATGCCCGTACCCCGCGGCCGGGAGGCGGTGCGGCGTCCGGGTCGAGCGGCCAGCGCGGACGCGGTGCGAAATCCAGATCATCAGGGCTGTCTTTCCGCTCAAGCGCGGCCCAGGCGATCATCGCGGCATTGTCGGTGCACAGCCATGCCGGTGGCACGCTGAGGGCGAAACCAGCCTTGTCGGCCTCGGTCTCAAGCCGGGTGAAAATGGCCTTGTTGGCGGCAACGCCGCCGGCAATCACCAGCGTGGCGGGACCATGGGCATCGGCGAAGCGGGCCATTGCCCGCTTGGCCCGGTCGGCAAGACAGTCGGCAATGGCGGCCTGCAGCGAGGCGGCCAGATCGGGAATCCCAGCCTCGCCGTCATCCGCCTCTATGGCGGCGAGCCTTGTCGCCACCGCTGTCTTCAGGCCAGAGAAGGAGAAATGACAGTGATTGGCGCCCCGCAACGGGCGCGGCAGCTGCACCAGCCTTGCGTTTCCTTTCGCCGCGATGCGTTCGATGGCGGGGCCGCCCGGATAGCCAAGGCCCATGATCTTGGCGCTCTTGTCGAAAGCCTCGCCGGCAGCATCATCCATGGTGGTGCCGTATCGCTCATAGATTCCTGGCGCACGGACGGCCAGAAGCTGTGTGTGTCCGCCCGATACCAGCAGAAGAAGATAGGGAAAGCCCACCTTGTCGACGAGCCGTGGGCTGAGGGCGTGACCCTCCAGATGGTTCACCGCGTAATAGGGTATCCGACGTGCCGTGGCGATGGCCTTGGCGGCCACTGTGCCGACGACGACCCCGCCGATCAGGCCGGGCCCGCCAGTGGCTGCGCCCCCGTCGAGATCACCCATGGCGATGCCGGCCGTCTCCATCGCGCGCCCGATCACAACGTCGATGGCATCGAGGTGGGCCCGTGCGGCGATCTCGGGCACCACGCCGCCATGCGCGGCATGCACCTCCATCTGCGAGGCGACTTCGCTGGCAAGGATAGTGCCGTCGCTGTTCACGATCGCCGCAGCTGTCTCGTCGCAGCTGCTCTCGATTCCAAGCATGAGAAAGGTGTCGTTCATCGCCTGCCCATGGTTCTGCCGCTGAATATGCTGTTCCGGTCGGCCCGATCATAGGCGATTGTCACCATCATGGCCATTGGCCCCATGATGACCGTTTGAGACAATTGGTCAGGGGGCAATGCCGGCTTTTTGTTTTGCAACCGTCGCGGCCGGGCTTTAGAACTTGGCGCTATGACAAATGTGCCCGACATCTTTGCAAACGCCCCGCTTGTGCTGGCAAGCCGCGCCTCGGCGCTGGCAATGGCGCAGTCCGAGATTGTTCGCGATGGTCTGGCCCCGCTGAACACCGAAATCAGGGGCATGACCACGCGCGGCGACCATATCCTTGACCGCTCGCTTGCCGATGCCGGTGGCAAGGGCCTGTTCGTCAAGGAGCTCGAGCGTCGTCTTCTTGATGGTGAATGCGATGCCGCCGTCCATTCGATGAAGGATATGGAAACCGTTTTTGCTGATGGCACCCGGATCGTTGCGGTCCTGCCACGCGAGGACCGGCGCGATGCGCTGGTCGGCGGTTATGAAAGCCTCGATGCGCTGCCTCATGGCGCTGTTGTGGGCACCGCCTCGGTCCGCCGCAAGGCGATCCTGCTGATGCGCCGGCCCGACCTGCGGATCGAACTTCTTCGCGGCAATGTGAACACGCGCCTCGCGGCCCTTGCCGAGGGTCGCTATGACGCCATTATCCTTGCCATGGCCGGGCTGCGACGCCTTGGGCTTGATGTCGATCATGTGCCGATCGACCCGTTGGTGATGCCGCCCGCAGCAGCACAGGGGGCGATTGCCATTCAGGCGCGCTCCGACGATGACGCGCGCAGCCGTATGGTGGCGGCGGCCTGTGCGGAACTGAACTGTCCTGACAGCGCTGCCGAAGTGACGGCCGAGCGCGCGTTGCTGGGTCATCTGGACGGGTCCTGCCACACCCCGATCGCGGCAAGCGCGCATATGGGCGACGACGGCAGACTGGCGATCAGCGCAATGATCCTGAGCCCGGACGGCAGTGCCGCGCATAGCGGCGATGCCGAGGCCCCGGCGGATGAGGCAGAACGGCTTGGCCGTGACCTTGCTGCCGAGCTTCTGGAGGCTGCCGGCGGACGCGACTTCCTCGCCTAGGCCCGGCTGTTGGGGTAGGGTGTCGGGACCATGCGGAAATTCATCCTGACTGTCAGACCGGAACCGGACGGGGCGCTTGATGTGGCGGCGCTTGCAAGGCGCAATGTGCATGCCTTGTCCGCCCCGTTGATGGCACCATCCTACCTTCCCCTCGAAATTCTGGCATCAGACAAACTCAGCGGCGTGATCCTCACCAGCCGCCATGCCGTCACCGGACTGAGCGCTGCCACAGGTGGCAGGCTTGATGAGGGGCTTGCCGGGCTGCCTGCCTTTGCCGTGGGCCGCGCCACCGGGCGCGTCGCGCACGAGGCTGGGTTCAGGAACGTGACAGTCGGCCATGGCGGCGGTGCCGGGCTTGTGCCGCTGATCACCGAAGCGGCCAAGAGCCTTAACAGGCCGCTCCTGTGGCCGGCGGCGGTGCATCGCGGATTCGACATGGTGGCGGCGCTGGACGGCATTGCCGATGTCGTCACTGCCCCTGTCTATGAAATGTGCGAGACCAGAACGTTTCCCGATGATGCCGGGGCGGCGATCGCTGGTGGCGAGGTGCTTGGTGTGATCCTGATGTCGGCCCGCTCGGCCCGGCTGTTTCGCGAACGGCTGCTGGCGCTGGGTCAGGATGAAATGGTTGCCTCTATAACGCTGATCGCCGGGAGCGATGCCATTTCGCTGGCTGCCGGTGACGGCTGGGTGGAAACCTACGTTGCGAAACGTCCGACGCGCGCACGGCTTTTAGCCATCGCCTCTTTGCTCTATGATCGCAGGACGCGGTCATAGGGCCGCCAAACCAGTTGCGGCAGACCATGACATCACGCAAATCCCCGGCAGAAGATCAGGACATTATCGAGGGTGTCGCCGTCGAAAGGCAGGATGGCGGCAAGGCATCCGGCCGTGGTGGTTCGCGCCGCCGCGCTGCGCGTAAGGGAACGCCGGATTCTAAACCGGAGTCTTCGCCGGAACCTGAATCGGCCCAGGCGACAGGGGATGCAGGGCCGCACGGCGGTGACAGTGCCCCCACGCCGGCCGTCACATCACGCATGCCGTTGGTCGTCGCCGGTCTCGCCCTTGTGGTTGCGGGCGCTGCTTTCGGGCTGCAGCAATGGCGGGCTGGCACAGTGGAATCCGGTCTTCGCGCCGAGATTGCCGGCCTGTCGGAGCGGCTTGTCGCCACTGAACAGGCCCTTAGCGAGGCCGCAGCTGCCGAGGCATCATTGCGTGAGGAGATTGGTGGAATCGTCTCGGGCATGCCGGCCGATCTGAAACAGGATCTTGGCGAGCTCGCCGCGCGGCTGACCGACCTTGAGAGCGGCCTTTCAACTGTCGAGACGTCGCGCGCCGCACCCGCTGCCACTGGCGACCCGGCGCTGGTGCTGGCCCAGTCGGGGATGAGCGTTGCCGCTGCGATGATTGCCGACAGCCTCGCCGGCGCGGATCCGTCCCGCTGGCTGCCTGTTCTCAGTGAATTGCGGGCTGCCGGGCTGGCGGTCGGCGATATCGAGGCGCTTCGCATCGCGATGTCGCCGCTGCCGCCTTCACGCGACCGGCTTGTCAGTGAAGGCAATGCGATGCTTGCAGACCTGCGCGGTGCCGATGGTGATGGTGAGAATGGCAACTGGTGGTCGGCGGCAACGGGACGGCTTTCCGGCTTTGTCACACTTCGCCGCAAGGAAGATTCCTTGGCCGCGCAAGATGTGGTTCCGGACAATGCGCCGCTTGCCGCGTTCGAGCGTGCGCTTGCCGCCGGACGACTTGCCGAGGCCGTTGATGCCGGCAAACAAATCGAAACCGGTATGCCGGCACTCGCCGCCTGGATCGCGGCGGCAGAGCGGCGTGCGGTGCTGGATGACATGGTGGCCGGTTTCGGTGCCGAGATGGCGGCTCGGCTGGCGCGTGCCGGAAGGGCCGGCTGATGTTCGCGCGACTTGTCGGTCTTGTCATTCTTGTGCTTCTTGCGGCGCTGCTGGCCAGCTGGCTTGGTGCGCAACCCGGCAT
>JAKMFG010000057.1 GCA_022425565.1 Alphaproteobacteria bacterium | reverse complement strand
TCTATGAAGCGCACACCTGTTACGCCGTCGCCGATGCGGGGATATCCAAGCCAGTCATCCGGTTGCTCCAGCCCGTCGCGCCGTGCGCCGACAGCGAGGGCAAATTCGGTGTAGAGATTGGCCCAGGCCTCGATCAGACCCTCTGGAAAGCCTCGGCCGGTCCGCACAAATCTCTCTGTTCGGGGGGATAGTCCATGACCATGCCCACGTGTGAGCGTCTGGTCGGGCTGGCCAAAGATGTTGAGCTTGAGCCGTTCGCACTCTTCCATGTCCCATTCCAGCCCGCCAATGCTGCCGAAAACACGCAAGCGCAGCCCGCCGCGATTGCCGGGCGCCTGACGTGTCGCCATCAGTGTCCCGGGCACGCTGCCGTCATATCTGACGGTCATGAAGGCTGTGTCCTCAAGCGGCTTGGGCGCGCCGCACACATGAAAATCCGCGCGTAGATCGGTCATCGCAAGGCCGCTGACGAACTGGGCCAGATGGGCTGCATGAGTTCCGATATCCCCGACACAGCTTGTGGGGCCGGAAATGTTCGGATCAAGACGCCATTTCACATGCGGCGCATCGGCAGCATTGTCGGGGGTCATCCAGTCCTGCATGAATTCGACATGGATCTGGTTGATCCGGCCCAGAACGCCGGATGCCACAATTTCGCGCGCCTGACGAACCATCGGATAGCAGGACATGGTGTAGCAGACGGCGAACACCAGCCCCTTGTTCTGCGCAAGTCTCTCGAGCTGTTCTGCCTCGGCAAGTTCATTCGTCAGCGGCTTGTCGCAGATGACATCGATGCCGGCTTCAAGAAACGTGGCTGCGGCTGCAAAATGCGCATGGTTCGGAGTGGTGATCATCACCGCGTCGATCCCGTCGGCGCGTGCCGCTTCCGACTCAGCCATGGCATGAAAATCGGCATAGGAGCGGCTGGCCGTGACATTCCACGCCTCGCCACGCTGCTGCGCCTTCGCCGGATCGGAGGAAAATGCGCCAGCAACAATATCCCAGCGGTCGGTCATGCGGGCGGCCATCGCCTGTGTCTGGGAAATCCGGCCGCCGCCGACAACACCCAGCCGCAGGCGGCGGCTCTGGCCGGGAAATGGCCCGTCGAAATCGAAACTGCCAGGAAGAATGGCCATGCTGAATGTCCTAGAGTTGCGGTGGCGACGCGCCGTTCGGCAGCATCTCGACTGCCATGAAAATCGATGGCGTGATGGTTTCGAACTGATGCCAGGGATAATTGCCCTGATCGTCATACATCGGCCGGTGCGTGGTGCCGGGCGCCATCAGCTCCTCCAGATAGAGGGTGTCGACGTCGCGCTCACGGCACTGTTGCATCTTGCCGAAGCCGACAATCTGCGTGTGCACCTCGCGAAACCCGGGAACCGGACAGAAAGCGTGGTCTCGGTGAAGGCCGACATTCAACGGAACCGTTGCCGAATGGTACATCGTCACCCCGATCTGCCCGATCCAGATTTTGGGGGACATGTAGTGGCCGATGCCGCGCAGGCGTTCCTCGCCGCGTACATCAAAGGCTGACGGCCAGGTCTGGCGCACCTCTTCCATGAGGGAGGCCTCGTCGCGGTGGTCATCAAACCGCTCGACAAGAATGGCGTGCTTCACATCCTCGATCTCCGTGTCACGAAGGATGACGGATTGCAGGCTCCCCAGCTTCTGTTCGCGGATGCGGATTGGGCCGTCGGCAAGATTCAGCACGATTGTACGGTCAGTAATGCGAAGGCTGGTCTCGTTACTGACCATCGAAACGGAAAAGAACGGTTCGGCGATATCAAGTTGCTGACGGGTCATCTGGGTCGGCCCGGAAAGGTTTCAGGAAGAAGAGGGGGGATGGCGCAACTGCTGGCGATGTCAAGAAAGCCGCCCTGTTTTGGTGATGCCTCAATGGCCAGCATGACCTCGAGAACATGCTGTGCGAGCTCGCCGCTGGCGCGTGGTGTCCGACCTTCGTTCAGCGCATGTCCCATTTCGAGAAGGCCGAGGCCCCGGCTGTTGGTATTGAAGTCGTGGGTGTTTTCAGCTTCGAGCCAGGCAGCAGGTCTGTCGGTTGGGCGTGGCTGGAATTCCCACCGGCTTGTCTGGCGGGTGCGATACCAGACGGGACCGTCGAAATTATTGGCGCCATGGACCGGG
>JAKMFG010000048.1 GCA_022425565.1 Alphaproteobacteria bacterium | reverse complement strand
GTGCCGGTGCGGCTGCCAGTGTGGTTGATGCCAATTCGGCGGACAATGACATCTCGCCATTCGTGGCTTCAACCAGCGGCGACGCAGACTGTTTGGCCTGAACCCGCGGGGCAAGCGCATTCAACGTCACCGCTGTGTCGTCGGCTGTGTCGTCAATGAGAACCTCGTCAATGCCCATCGCCTGCTGCCAGGCAAGCTGATCGATCAGCAATCTGCGGTCTGATTGGTTCGCTGACATGCAAATTTCCGTCGATTTCCTGACCGTTAACCTGTGCGAAAAAGACAACTATCGTTGCGGCATCAGGTACCATATAACCGATGCTGCCATAACAATGAAGGCCGCTCAAAGAGATCTGGTGGGGCTTAACAGCCGGGAGAGGGTGCGAGATGGAACGTGAAGCAATGGAATTCGATGTCGTGATCGTTGGCGGCGGCCCATCGGGCCTGTCGGCAGCCATCAGGCTGAAGCAGCTTGCCGCCGAAGAAGGGCGCGAGCTTGAAGTATGCCTGATTGAAAAAGGCAGTGAGGTTGGCGCCCACATCCTGTCGGGCGCAGTGCTCGAGCCGCGCACCCTGAACGAGCTGATTCCGGACTGGAAAGAGCGCGGCGCGCCCCTCGACACGCCAGTCACCACCGACAAGTTCATGTTCCTGACCGAAAGCGGTTCTTTCCGCCTGCCGACCCCGCCGCAGATGAATAATCACGGCAACTATATCATCTCGCTTGGCAATTTCTGCCGCTGGCTTGGTGAGCAGGCCGAGGCACTTGGCGTCGAGATCTACCCGGGCTTCGCTGCCGCCGAAGTGCTTTACGACGAGACCGGCGCCGTTGCTGGGGTCGGGACCGGTGACATGGGCATCGGCAAGGATGGTGAGCAGACGGACATGTATATGCGCGGCATGGAACTTCGCGCCAAGCAGACCATCTTTGCGGAAGGGTGCCGCGGTCACCTGACCAAGACACTGTTCGACAGGTTCGAGCTTCGTGAAGGCAAGGATCCACAGACCTTCGCCATCGGCATTAAAGAGCTGTGGGATATCGATCCGGCCAAAGCAAAGCCCGGCACAGCATGGCATTCGGTCGGCTGGCCGCTTTCCACCGACACATATGGCGGTTCGTTCCTGTATCACCTGAACGGTAACCAGGTTGCTGTCGGCTATGTCGTCGGCCTCGACTACAGCAATCCGCATCTCTCGCCATTCGAGGAATTCCAGCGCTTCAAGACACACCCCGCCGTCCGTGACGTGTTCGAGGGTGGCCGCCGGGTGTCCTATGGCGCGCGTGCACTGAACGAGGGCGGGTTCCAGTCGATTCCGAAGCTGACTTTCCCGGGTGGCTGCCTTGTCGGTTGTACCGCCGGATTCCTGAATGTGCCGAAGATCAAAGGCACACACACTGCGATGAAATCCGGCATGATCGCGGCCGAGGCGATTTTCGAATCCCTCGACGACATGCAACCCGGTCATGAGCCGGCAAGCTATTCCGAGCGGCTGCAGAAAAGCTGGCTCTGGACCGAACTTTACAAGGTGCGCAACATCCGCCCGGGTTTTGCAAAAGGCCTGTGGCTCGGCATGGCCAACGCCGCGCTCGACACCTATCTGTTCATGGGACGCGCGCCCTGGACAATGCGTCACCATCCCGATCACGCCAATCTGAAGAAAGCGTCCGAGGCGCCAAAGATCGAGTATCCAAAGCCGGACGGGGTGGTCAGCTTTGACCGGAATTCATCGGTCTACCTGTCCGGAACGAACCATGAGGAAAATCAGCCGGCGCATCTGACGCTGAAGGATATCTCGGTTCCAATCGAGCATAATCTGGCCCTTTACGACGCGCCAGAGCAGCGCTACTGCCCGGCCGGCGTGTATGAGATTGTCCGCGAAGAGGACGGTAGCAACCCACATCTTCAGATCAATGCGCAGAACTGTGTTCACTGCAAGACTTGCGATATCAAGGATCCGAGCCAAAATATCGTATGGGTAACACCGGAAGGCGGAGGCGGACCGAATTACCCGAATATGTAGGGTCCGCTCGATCAGTACGCAGGCAAGGAGGGGTCATGTTCGCCCCGCTTCATGGACGAAGACGTGACGGGTCGGCCGCTTTTGCGGTCGGCGGCGTCTTTATGCTGCTTGCGCTGGCCGGATGCGGCGGCGATTCGAAGGATTCCATCAGCATAACCCAGCAGGGCTCATCAGTGGCCCAGAGCGGGGCAGCACAGGCAACAACCAGTTCGCAAACTGCCGGCTCAGGCAGCAGTGGCGCCGATAGCCTGGACAAGGGTCCGACCATCGGTACCGCGCACGACACTGTGACAACCGCGGGCCACTATCTGGCGGCGCGGCAGGCGCTCTATTTCAATGATGTTGGACAGTCGGCAGATTTCTTCCTGCGCACGCTCGAGGATGATGCCAGCAATGTCGCATTGCTGCGGCAGGCATTCCTGACACAATATTACTATGGCGATATCGAGCAGGCAGCTGCGCTTGGCCGCCAGCTTGAAGGACTGAACATCGTGGTACCGCTGGGCGGTGAACCGGCAACGGCGCTGGCACTGCGCAATGGTGACTGGCCTGCCAGCATTGTTCTTGCCGACAGGATCGCCGAAGACGGTCAGGCACTTGCCATGGCCGGTGTGATCCGTGGCTGGAGCCTTGTCGCCGCCGGTCAGGGTGATGCCGGCATTTCCGCCCTGCTCGAAGCCGGCCGGATGTCGATTGATGCCAATACCGGCATGCCACCCTTTTTCAGGCTTCACGCAGCGCTAATGGCGGAACGGCTCGGGCTCGTCAACGAGGCGAAGCAGCGTGTGACCGGACTTGAGGCAGACAGCCTGCCATCACATGTTGCGCTTGGCCTCGCCACCTTCCACGCACGCCAGCAACAATGGGATATGGTCGATCGCCTGATCGACACGCAACTGTCGAGACAGTTCAACCAGACCGATGTCCGCGCAGCGCTCGAGCAAAGCGCGCGCGAGGTTCCCACAATCCAGCAGCATATCGCTGCGGCCGTGGTGGCCCTTGTCCTGTCTGACAAGGGCAATTCGGGACAGTCGCTGGCAGCGCGGCTGCGCTTTGCGCTGTTCGTCGACGGCAGCCACCATTTTGCAAGGCTTCTTCTGGCACAGCAACTCTCCGACTACGGACAGGCCGAGATTGCACTGGCCAATCTGGAACGCATTCCAGACGGCGGAATGTTTGGCCAGCTTGCCCGACTTGCCGAGAGCGCTGTTGTCGAGGAAGCCGGAGACACCAATAAGGCCATCAGCCTTATGAAGGCTGTGACGGACCGGGATCCCGGCAATGCATATCTGTTTCACCGGCTTGGCGACACCTACCGGCGCAACAGCATGTTTCGGCAAAGCCGCGATGCCTACATGACGTCGCTGGCGCTGGGTCGCGATACGGGGGGCCTGCATCGCAGCCTTGGCGTATCGCTCGAACGGCTCGGCGACACGCAGGCTGCAGAGACACATCTCCTGCGTGCCATCGAAATCAACCCTGGCGACGCCTATGCGCTGAACTATCTTGGTTACTGGTGGGCCGATGAAGGCCACAAGCTGGATCAGGCCATCGACATGATCGAGCGTGCGGTCAGCCATCGCCCGTCCAGTGGATTTTTCGTCGATTCACTCGGCTGGGTGCATTACAAGCTCGGCGATCCGGCACGTGCCGTCGGTTATCTGGAAAGAGCCACCGAACTGGAGCCGTCCGATGCGGAGATCACTGGTCATCTCGGTGATGTCTACTGGGCGCTCGGGCGACGGGAAGAAGCCATGTTCAAATGGCGCCTTGCCCTGACGCTCAGTGATGATGCCGAGGAGAAGGCCCTGCTCGAACGGCGGCTGCGCACAGGCCTGACTGCCGAAGAAATGCCCGGGTCCAAATAGGCCATGGCAGTAGACGGCATCAGCCGGATACACGCACCGGCAAAGGTCAATCTCAATCTCAGAATCACCGGCAGGCGTGATGACGGCTATCACCTTCTTGATTCCGTTGTCGTCTTCACCAGTTTTGGTGACTGGATCGAACTCGAACCGGCACGGGCAGACTGCGTCGACGTGACTGGTGACTTTGCCTCGTCCGTCGGTACCGGCGAAGACAATATCTGCTTTCGCGCCCTTGCCGCCTACCGAGATTATGGCGGCGTGGCAGATTGCCTTTCCATCACCATCGACAAACAGATTCCGGTTGGCGCAGGTCTTGGCGGCGGTTCGAGCGATGCTGCAGTCATATTGCGTTACCTGAACAGGGTATCACCCGCCCCGCTTGCCGAGGCGAGGCTGGCAGAAGCGGCACTGTCGCTTGGTGCCGATGTGCCTGTCTGTCTTTCCGGTAC
>JAKMFG010000046.1 GCA_022425565.1 Alphaproteobacteria bacterium | reverse complement strand
ATATAGAAGCTGTCGGCGGATTCACGCTGGATGGTGTATTCGGAATGCACGCCGCCACGCTCGGTCAGCGCATGTGAGAGCGATACGCGTCCAATGCCTTTCGGCAGCTTGTTCGCGACCAGCTTGTCCATGAACGCCTCGGCGCCAGGGCCGGAAATCCGGCATTTGGCAAATGCTGTCATGTCGAGAAGGCCGGCATGCGCAGCCGTGTGGCGCACTTCGTTGCCGACATGCTCAAACCAGTTGGAACGGCGGAAGGACCAGTGATCCTCCTGCGGCGTGCCTTCCGGCGCGAACCAGTTGGCGCGTTCCCATCCGAACTTCTGTCCAAAGACGGCGCCAAGATCCTTCAGCCTGTCATAGCAGGGCGATGTACGAAGCGGACGCGCGGCCCCACGCTCTTCATCTGGATAGTGGATGACGAAAACGTTCTCGTAGGCTTCCTCGTTCTTCGCCTTGAGGTAGGACTCGGTCGCGTAGCTGCCATAGCGCCGCGGATCAACTCCAAGCATATCGATGGTCGGCTCACCCTCAACAATCCACTCGGCAAGCTGCCAGCCGGCACCGCCTGCGGCGGTAATGCCGAAGCTGTGACCTTCACTCAGCCAGAAATTCGGCAGGTCCCAGGCCGGCCCGATGATCGGGTTTCCGTCCGGGCTATAGGCGATGGCGCCGTTATAGACCTTCTTCACGCCGGATTCGCCAAATGCAGGCACACGGTGCATGGCGGATTCGATATGCGGCTCCAGACGCTCGAGGTCTTCCTGGAACAGCTCATATTCGGAATCGTCGCTCGGGCCGTCGACGTAACAGGCCGGGGCACCAGCCTCATACGGGCCGAGGATCAGGCCACCTGCCTCTTCCCGCATGTACCAGCGACCGTCAGAATCGCGAAGGACGCCCATTTCCGGAAGCCCTGCTGCCTGCCGTGCCTTGATGTCCTCATGCGGCTCGGTGACGATGTATTGATGCTCGACCGGGATGACCGGAATGTTCAGTCCGACCATGCGGCCTGTCTGGCGCGCGAAATTGCCGGTTGCGCTGACCACATGCTCGCAAGTGATCTCGCCCTTGTCGGTGGTGATTTTCCATTCGCCCGCCTCTGTACGGGAGATGGCGGTCACCGTTGTGTTACGGTAAATCTCGGCACCGCGATCACGCGCGCCGCGCGCCAGCGCCTGGGTCAGGTCGGCGGGTTGGATATAGCCGTCACCCGGATGGCGGATGGCGCCAACCAGCCCTTCGGTGTTGCAGAGCGGCCAGATGTCCTTCACCTCGTCGGGTGTAAGAAAATCGACATCAACGCCAATGGTGCTCGCGACGCCCGCATATTGCCGGTATTCATCCATCCGCTCCTCGGTCTGGGCAAGGCGGATGTTGGAGACGTTGCGGAAGCCGACATTCATGCCGGTCTCCTCCTGAAGCTCCTGATAGAACTTCACCGAATATTTGTGGATCTGGCCAACCGAGTAGGACATGTTGAACAGCGGCAGCAGGCCTGCTGCGTGCCAGGTCGAACCCGATGTCAGCTCCTTGCGCTCGACCAGAACGACGTCCGACCAACCCTTTTTCGCGAGATGGTAAAGCGCGCTGACGCCGACAACCCCACCTCCGATGACAACAACACGTGCATGCGTTTTCATAACGCCACCCTCCAAATATTCCGGTCCGGTCATTGCCCGCCCGGTCGCCTGTGCATGGCAACCCGTCGGGGCTCACGGCTTCAGACTCCCAGGCCGCGCTTACATCGCACCTACTTGGCGCCGGACGTATGACCCATGCGCAAATGGTAGGCAAACGAAGGCAGAAATTGCATCTGCCATCCGACCAGTTTTGACGTGTTTAGACGTGGCGCGACACTATGGACACAGCCGAACCTTGCGGTGGGTTTATCCTATGGATTCAGGCGCTGGATGTCCCATCCGCCGTCACCGTCGCGGGTGAAGCGAAACCTGTCGTGAAGACGATGCTCGCCATCCGCCCAGAACTCGATTTCCTGCGGCACGATCATGAAACCGCCCCAGTGCGGCGGGCGCGGCACATCATCGGGGAAGCGTTGCTCGACCTCGGCAACCGCAGTTGCAAGTGCTTCGCGGGATTCGAGCGGACGTGACTGCTCGGACGCCCAGGCGCCGATGCGGCTGCCCCGGCCACGCGAAGCGAAATAGGCATCGGACCGTTCGGCGCTGGCCTTGCTGACCTCGCCCGTCACGCGGATTTGCCGGCGCAAGCTCTTCCAGTGCAGGCAGAAGGCAGCCTTGCCGGTGGCAACAAGCTCGCCGGCCTTGCGGCTCTCATAATTCGTAAAAAAGAAGAATCCCTCATCCGACCACTGCCTGAGAAGAACCATGCGTACGGACGGCATGCCATCGGCATTCACGCTGGCGAGCGCAATGGCATCGGGATCGTTGATCTCGGCCTCGACGGCCTCTTTGTACCAGCTGTCAAACAGGGTGAAGGGATTGGTTCCCGCCTCGATCTGCATGGAAATTCGTCTCCGTGGTCAGGCCCTCGGGCCGGTCTATGATATCGCTCTAAAGATGGGGAGCCGCCCGCCTGTTGGCAATATGGCGGCACGGTGAAGGCAACAGTCTGATGAATTGACGACAATGAGACACGGTCTGCCACAATTTGGTACGAATTGGCGTTTATTCAAAAGGCTGAGATTGTTTCACAGACAGGAGGCATCAAATGCCGCATACCTTCTCCGCTCAGCGGCTGACAGCCGCAATTGCCACCATTCTTGCGACAGGCACTCTTGTTGTAGCTCCCGCGAGCGCTGAAACACGGATTGAAACTGTTCTCGGCACGGTAACGAAATCAGATCCGATCCGCACCAGCTACATCCGGAAGACCCCTTCTGACGAGAAGATCTGCGAGACCCAGGAAGTACCGGTCTATGAACAGGCCGCCGCAGGAAACAATAATGGAAACAGCGATCTTGGCGCGATGATCATCGGCGGCGTGATCGGCTCGGCGATTGGCAATAAAACCTCGGATCAGCAAGGCGCTGGTGCCGCCGGCGCGGTTGTCGGCGCGCTGCTCGGCCGCGAACATGCCAAGAAAAAGAACCAGCAGGGCGGCCAGCAGATTGTCGGGTATCGCCAGCAGGAAGTCTGCAGCATCCGCAAAGTGATGATCGAGGAGAGCATCGAAGAGGTCACAGGCTATCGAACCCGCATCGAGGTCGATAACCGCATCATCACGGTCGAAACGCAAAGTCCGCTGGCTATGAATGAGCGCGTGGAGCTTAGCCGTGAGACGACTTACACGCTTCGCTAGTCTGATACCCGGAACACTGAGTCACACCGGCTGGTCACCAGCCGGCGTGGCTTGTTCTGACGAATCAGCCGTGCCATATTGGCGCGCATAGAAATAACTCAAAGACAAAGGTGGGACGGACATGTCGGAGCAGACCTCTTCGGGCGTGATGGCAGGCAAGCGTGGACTGATCATGGGCGTTGCCAATGACCGGTCAATCGGCTGGGGCATCGCCTCCAAACTTGCCGAGCATGGCGCCGAACTCGCCTTCACCTTTCAGGGCGAGGCACTTCAGAAGCGCGTGATCCCGCTTGCCGAATCCGTCGGCAGCAATCTTGTTCTGCCATGCGACGTGACTGACGAAGCCAGTGTCGATTCCGTCTTCGACAGGCTGAAATCCGAATGGGGCGAGCTGGATTTCGTGGTTCACGCCATCGCCTATTCCGACAAGGAAGAACTGAAGGGCGGCTATGTCGATACCAGCCGCGACAACTTCCAGCGCACCATGGATATCTCGGTCTATTCCTTCACCGAGATCACCCGCAAGGCAACAGCCATGATGAAGGATGGCGGCTCGCTGCTAACCCTGACCTATTACGGTGCCGAGCGCGTCATGCCGCATTACAATGTCATGGGCGTTGCCAAGGCGGCGCTCGAGGCCTCGGTGCGATATCTGGCGGTCGATCTTGGTGGGCGCAACATTCGGGTAAACGGCCTGTCGGCCGGTCCGATGAAGACACTCGCCGCATCGGGCATCGGCGACTTCCGCTACATCCTGAAATGGAATGAATACAACTCGCCGCTCAAGCGTAACGTGACGCTTGATGATGTCGGCGGCGCCGGGCTTTACCTTCTGTCGGACCTGTCATCTGGTGTCACCGGCGAGACCCACCATGTGGATTGCGGCTACCATGTCGTTGGCATGAAAGCCGTCGACGCGCCGGATATCTCGGTCGTCTGACATGTCGGACAACAGTTTCGGAAAGCTGTTCTCCTTTACCAGTTTCGGCGAGAGCCATGGCCCTGGTATCGGCTGCATCGTCGATGGCGTACCACCACGCCTGCCCCTTTCAGAGGGCATCATCCAGCCCTATCTCGACCGCCGCAAGCCGGGCCAGAGCCGGTTTGTCACGCAGCGCCGTGAAGATGACGAAGTCGAAATCCTGTCCGGCGTATTCGAGGGCATGACCACCGGCACGCCTGTTGCCATGCTGATCCGCAACAAGGACCAGCGTTCCAAGGATTACAGCGAAATCTCGCGGCAATTCCGCCCGGGCCATGCCGATTTCACCTATCAGGAAAAATACGGCATTCGTGATTATCGCGGCGGCGGCAGGTCATCTGCACGCGAGACGGCTGTCCGTGTGGCGGCCGGCGCCATTGGCGACCAGATGCTGAAAACCGTGCTTGGCGAGAGCTATCGCATCCGCGGTGGTGTCGTCCAGATCGGACCCCACGCCATCGACCGTAGCCGCCTCGACTGGGACGAGACAGCAAACAACCCGTTTTTCTGCCCCGATCCGGTGGCGGCCGGTGAATGGGAGACCTATCTCGACGGCATACGCAAGGACGGCAGCTCTGCCGGCGCAATCCTCGAGATCGTGGCAGAGGGCATTCCCGCCGGACTTGGTCAGCCGATCTACGGCAAGCTGGACAGCGACCTTGCTGCCGCGATGATGACCATCAACGCGGTAAAGGGAGTGGAAATCGGCGGCGGCTTCGACCTTGCCAAGATGGACGGCCGCGAAGCCGGCGACGAGATGCGGGCTGGCGAGACAGGTCCGGAATTCCTTGGCAACAATAATGGCGGTGTCCTTGGCGGCATCTCTACCGGCCAGCCGCTGGTGGTGCGGATCGCCATCAAGCCGACAAGCTCGATCCTGACGCCGCGGCGTTCGGTCGATCTGGACGGTGACGATGTCGAGGTTGTGACCAAAGGGCGCCACGACCCCTGTGTCGGCATCCGCGGTGTTCCGGTGGCTGAAGCCATGATGGCCGTTACGCTCGCCGACGCGGTAATGCGTCACAAGGCGCAGTGCGGCCTGTTCTAGCCGTTTCGACTTTTCCGTCCCGCCAGCAGGAATTCACGGTTGCCGTCCTGCCCGTCGATGGGCGATGCGGTGGTGCCGATCAGCTCCCACCCCATATCTGCAGCTAGCCAATGTTCGATACGCGCTACCGCGTCCGCAACAGCCTGCCGGTCACGAACAATGCCTCCCTTGCCGATCTGTGCGCGCCCCACTTCGAACTGCGGCTTGACCAGTGCCAGCAGCAGGGCTTCCGGCGCTGCCAGATCCATTGCTACCGGCAGCACCTTGGTCAGTGAAATGAAGGACGCATCGCAGACGATCAGCTTTGGCGAAGCGGCAAAATCATCTGCCGTCAGATGTCGCGCGTTCAGGCCTTCGCGCGAGGTGACCCTCGGGTCATCGGCAAGTTTCGGGTGAAGCTGCCCATGCCCGACATCTACGGCCACGACATGCGCTGCCCCGCGTGCCAGCAACACCTCGGTGAAACCGCCGGTGCTCGCGCCGATATCGGCACAGGACAGGCCTGCCGGATCAATCATCGGAAAGGCCTCTAGCCCGCCGACCAGTTTCAGCGCACCGCGACTGACCCACGGAATATCTGGAGCCGTCGTTGTAATCTTGGCATCGGGCAGAAGCTTCTTTGCCGGCTTGGCAAGCGGCATTCCATCGACAAGGACACGTCCCTCGGCAATCATCGCTTGCGCACGGTCACGCGACGCCGCCAACCCGCGCTTGACCATCAGAGCATCCGCCCGCATCGGGGATTCATCGGCTCCGGAAGGCGTCATTTCAGCTTTTGCTTTGGTTTTCCGTCTTGGGTGACGCAGCGGTCGTCCCGCTCAGGTCACGCAGCGCGGCGGCGATCCCTGCCTTGTCCAGTCCGGCAAGTGCCAGCTGCCCGGACTGGCTGTCATGGTCCAGCATCGCGTCGGGAAGCGACAGGCACCGCACGGCAAGACTGCCGTCGAGATGGCCTGCATTGGCGAGATATTGCAGCACATGCGCCGAGAACCCACCAGGGCTGTTCTCCTCGACGATCACAAGCCGGTCATGCGATGTCGCCAGACTGTCCAGAAGGTCGGTATCCAGCGGTTTTGCAAAACGCGCGTCGGCGATGGTGAATCCCTCGCCACCATCGACCTCGTCTGCCGCCGCCAGGCAGTCGGCAAGGCGCGTTCCAAGCGACAGGATAGCCGTGCCGCTGCCCTGACGAACCAGGCGGCCAAGGCCGATGGGCAGAACCTCGCCCCGCTCAGGCAATTCGGTTCCCACGCCCTCACCGCGTGGATACCGCACCGCGCTAGGCCCCGCATCATGTGCCGCCGCAGTGGCGACCATATGCACAAGTTCGGCCTCGTCCGACGGGCACATGATGACCATGTTCGGCAAGCAGGACAGATAGGCGATGTCATAGACACCGGCATGAGTGGCGCCGTCATTGCCGACAACACCGGACCTGTCGATGGCAAAACGTACCGGCAGGTTCTGAATGGCGACGTCATGTACCAATTGGTCATAGCCGCGCTGCAGGAAGGTCGAATAGAGCGCGCAGAAGGGCTTCATGCCCTCAGTCGCCAGACCGGCGGCGAAGGTCACCGCATGCTGTTCCGCAATGCCGACATCAAATACCCGGTTCGGGAAACGCGTCTTCACCTTGTCGATACCGGTTCCAGACGGCATCGCCGCGGTGATGGCAACAATCCTGTCGTCGGCCTCGGCCTCGGCAATCAGGCTATTGGCAAACACTGAAGTATAGCTTGGCGCGTTGCCCGCAGGCTTGTGCTGCGTGCCGGTAATGACGTCGAATTTCGGAACGGCGTGGTATTTCTCGGCCGATGGGCCGGCAAAGGGGTGGCCCTTGCCCTTTTCGGTGACCACATGGACGAGCACCGGGCCGCGCGCATGACCGTCACGGATATTTTTCAGCACCGGCAACAAATGCGACATGTCATGGCCGTCGATCGGACCGATATGCAGAAAGCCGAGCTGGCTGAAGACTGAATTGCCACTGATCAGGTCGCGGGCAGCCTCGCGGGCGCGGCGCGCCGTGCGCTCGATCTCGGCTGGAAAACGGCTGGCCACCTCTCGCATCAGATCGCGGATCGAGTGGAACGGCTCAGAAGTGATCAAACGCGAGAGATAGCTGCTCATCGCACCGACCGGCTGGCCGATCGACATGTCATTGTCATTCAGGATGACGATCAGGCGCGAATCCGACGCGCCGGCATTGTTCATGCCCTCGAACGCCATGCCCGCGCTCATCGCGCCGTCACCAATCACAGCAATGACGTTGCGCTTGATTCCCTGCAGGTCGCTGCCGACCGCCATGCCAAGACCTGCGGAAATCGAGGTCGAGGAGTGGCCCGCACCGAACGGGTCGAATTCCGACTCGCTACGCTTGGTGAAGCCGGACAGCCCGCCCTTCTGCCGCAAGGTCTCTATTCGGTCGCGGCGGCTGGTCAGAATTTTGTGGGGATAGGCCTGATGGCCGACATCCCAGATCAGCCTGTCATGCGGCGTCTGGAAGACATAGTGAAGCGCCACCGTCAACTCGACGACGCCAAGACCGGCGCCCAGATGGCCACCTGTCTTCGACACCGCGCCAATCGTCGCCGTACGAAGCTCACTTGCAAGATTCTGAAGGTCGCCCTCGGACAGCCGGCGCAGATCATCGACGCTGGAAATCCTGTCGAGCAGGGGTGTTGCGGTCATCGGTGTCACGACCCGGGGGGACAGGCCGACCCTGTTAAACGTCTTGTTACAGTTATAAGAACTATCACGACTGCCGTTCAATTGCGAATCGCGCGATAGAGCGAAGTGGTGCGGCAGCATCTCCCCAACGCTCCAGAGCCGCCTCGGCATCGGCAATCAACTCGGCCGCGGCGGCGCGTGCAGACTCCAGCCCCATAAGCACCACGAAGCTGCCCTTGCCGCGGTCCGCATCCTGGCCGGCAGGCTTGCCGAGCAGTTCCGCATCGCCGTCATAATCCAGCAGGTCATCGGCAATCTGGAAGGCCAGCCCGAGATCGCGGGCATAGCGCTCCAGCGCAGATTGCAGCGTTGCATCGGCCCCGCCATGAATCCCGCCGGCCGCCGCCGCATACTGGATCAGCGCGCCCGTCTTCATCGCCTGCATCTGCCGAACCTCGTCGAGCGTCATGATGCGGCTCTCAGCCTCGAGATCCAGCATTTGCCCGCCTGCCATACCGTCAAGCCCGGCGGCGCGCGCAAGTGCGGCCACAAGCGCGGCGCGCACATTGCCATCCGCATGCGTTCTCGCATCGGCCAAGAGCTCGAAGGCCATGGTCTGCAACGCGTCACCGGCAAGAATCGCTGTCGCCTCGTCAAAAGCGATATGGCAGGACGGCTCGCCACGCCTTGTGTCTGAATCATCCATCGCCGGAAGATCGTCATGAACAAGGGAATATGCGTGAAGGCATTCGACCGACGCCGCGACCGCCATCGCTCCTGCAGGAAGATCTCCACCCGCAGCAAGCCGCGCGGCAGCAAGAACAAGGCAGGCCCGCAGCCGTTTGCCGCCGTTCATGGTGGCGTATCGCATGGAGTCGGCAAGCCGGTTGGCCGGCCCGTTCATGTCGTTGAATAGTGCACCAAGATAACGCTCGACGACCACCGCGTCGTCGCGCACGGATTGCGGGAGTGACATACCCTACTCGTCAGCGCTGAAGGTGCTGGCCGATTCTGGTGCGCCGCCGTCGGCCGGCACCCGAATTTGCTCTACTTTCATCCGCGCTTCCTCGAGCCTTGCCTGGCAATGCGCTTTCAGCGCCGTGCCGCGCTCAAAGGCGGCAATGGCATTGTCGAGCGAGACATCACCATGTTCCAGCGACTCGACAATGGCCTCAAGCTCGCGCAGGGCATCCTCAAAGCTGATATCGGCCAGGTCGGCCGAGGCGCCGATGCCGGATGGGGTTTCATTGGCCATTGATGTGATCCTCCCGCCGAACTTTGCCGGCACACTTTCAACTCTAGATAGGCATACTCTGGTAGATAGGCATACTCTGGTAGATAGGCATCCTCTGGCGAGATGTCAGTCCTCTGTCACCGCCGTGGCGATCGACCTGACTATATCGGACACGCGTTTGCGAAGCGCCGGTTGTTCAATTGTATAATATGCCCGCACAAGCTCAAGCGTTTCGCGGCGTGCCATCGGATCCTTGACCTCACCATCTCCAGCGCTGCCATCATCAACGCCGCGCGCCACTCGCCGCGGCGAGCTGCGCATGGTGGTGTCCGACATGTCGTCAAAGAAATAGCTGACCGGGACATCCAGAATCTGGCTCATGTCCCATAGGCGCGAGGCACTGATCCGGTTGGCGCCGCGCTCATATTTCTGAACCTGCTGGAACGTGATGTTGAGCTCGGCGCCAAGCTGCTCCTGGCTCAGGCCGAGAAGCGTGCGACGCAATCGCAGCCGTTTTCCGACATGAAGGTCGATGGCGTTGTTGTTGGTGATCCGGTGATGTCGTTCGACCGGCTGCCTGTCAGTCATCGCTGTTCTCCGTGTCACGGTTAACCTGCGGTTGCATCACGTGGGTGCAGACATCGCGTCAATTGCAATTCTATCGTGGTTTACCGATGCTCGGGAGAGCCAAACAGCGATCAGACAGCAAATTCGTCGAGCGCTGACAGAAGCGCGTGCGCGATCCCGGTCTCGAAGGTCGAATGCCCAGCGTCGTCAATCAGTCTGAGCGTCGCCTGACGGCCCCATGCTTCGGCAAGACGATGCGCCGTCATCGGCGGGCAGATCACATCGTGGCGGCCCTGAATGATGTGAGCCGGAAGATGCCGGATGACATTGATATGCTTCATGATGTGATCCGGCGGCAGGAAGCAGTCATTGACAAAATAATGCGCCTCGAGACGCGCCATGCTGAGCGCAGACTTGCCGCTGACCCGCCTGACCCCTGCCCGCAACGTCGAGCAGCTTGTCTCATAAGAGGCCCAGCGCTCGGCCGCCGGCTGGTGGACAAGCGCCTGGTCGCTCGTGAGCTTTTCATGATAGCTCAACAGGATATCGTCGCGCTCCTCGCGATCGAGGAAGGTGACGAATTCCTGATGCGCCTCGGGAAAGAAGCGCCCCATGTCATAGAGGAACCAGTCAACCTCGGCGCGTGTGCCAAGGAAGATTCCACGCAGGACCAGGCCAGTCACCCGTTCCGGATGAGCAATGGCATATGCAAGTGCCAATGTGCTGCCCCAGGACCCGCCGAACAGCAGCCAGCTGTCGATGCCGAGATGCACACGAAGCGCCTCGATGTCGGCGATCAGATCCTGCGTGGTGTTCTGCGCTGTTTCACCATGCGGTGTCGAGCGGCCGCATCCGCGCTGATCGAACAGCACGCAGCGGAACCTGTCCGGATTGAACAGCCTGCGGTGTGTTGCCGATATACCAGCACCCGGCCCACCATGAATGAACAGCACCGCTCTTCCATTTCGAGACCCGCACTGTTCAAAATAAATCTGGTGCAGGCCACGGTCCAGCATGCCGCTGTCGAAGGGCGGCTGAATCGGGAACAGCTCTTTTTCCTGAATAAATGCGTTGGCCATGATCAAAGACTAGCACAGAAACTTCCGGTGGGACTCACCGGTATGTATTTGTATCCCACCCGTCGCGGCGACGAACCTGGAGCAGGACCAAACTACAGGGAGGCAATGAAAAGGGCGGCCATGGCCGCCCCGATCAATGGGTTGTCAGATCGCCGGTCAGGCGGCGTCCATCAGATCTTCAAGCTTGGTCGCTGCCGCTTCCTGATCGATCTTCTCGATAGCAGCGAATTCGCGAGCCAGTCGCTCAAGAGCGGCCTGATACATCTGACGCTCGGAATAGGACTGCTCTGACTGGTTGGTGCGGCGATGAAGGTCACGCACGACCTCGGCGATGGAAACAGGGTCGCCCGACTTGATCTTTGTCTCGTATTCCTGGGCGCGACGCGACCACATCGTGCGGCGGACGCGGGCCTTGCCCTGAAGCGTGGTGATCGCCTGTTCCATCTGCTTTTTCGAGCTTAGCGTGCGAAGACCCAGAGAACGCGCCTTTTCCATCGGCACGCGAAGGGTCATCCGGTCATGCTCGAAACGCACAACAAGCAATTCGATCTCACTGCCACCGATCTCGCGGGTCTCGGTTCCAAGGATGCGCCCGACGCCATGGGTCGGATACACAACAAAATCATCTTCCTTGAAAGCTGCTTCGATCTTCTTCGACATAGTCTGTTCCCTGCTTGGATCGGCCGGTGAGGCCGGTCGCTGGATGTTCCGGACAGGGTCTTGCTTGCCACCAACTGGCCGCAAGCCTTGAGCCCGGACGTCAGAGCCAAAACGACCCTGCCCCGCGACCGGATCACGCCTCAGGCGCTTCGGAACGAGGTCAGGACGATGCTGACTGATGTTGTAACTGGGTTGTAATATAACCGAAATTAACGCGAAAATCAATCAAAGGCGCGCATTGGCAGCCACGCAGAAAACTGGCCTGGCTGCCGGATCAACCCGAAAGTCGCGTCAGTTGCCCTGGCCTGGATTGCGCGAGAAATGCTTCTCGAACTTACCGGTCTCTTCCTTGGCAGTTTCCGCGTTCGGCATCGGGTCCGAGCGCTGCACGATATTTGGCCAGATTTCGGCCATTTCGCGATTGATCTCGAGCCATTTTTCAGCGGCCGGCTCGGAATCGGGAAGGATGGCTTCCGGCGGGCATTCCGGCTCGCAGACACCACAGTCGATGCATTCGTCCGGATGGATCACGAGCATGTTCTCGCCCTAGTACAAACAGTCTACCGGACACACCTCAACACAGTCCGTGTAATTGCAAATGATACAGTTGTCCTTGACGATGTAGGTCATCGCAGATGCTCCTTCAGAGAAAGCAGGCGCTGGTTTTTATCGCAATCAAGCGCAGTGAACAAGGCCCGATCAGCTATCCTGCGACAGCCTTGCACGCGCGCGCTTGGCGGCACGCCCGGAATCGATGTCATCGACATAGAGCAGGCCGGCAAGCCGGCGCATCAGCTGCGACTCATATTCATGCAGCTCGCCATCGGCAAGAACTACCATCCAGACCATCTCCATAATGGCCACACGGTCCTCGGGCTCGGTCTCGGCACGGATGGCACGGGTCAGGCCGTGAATTTCCACGCGCGCCTCCTGATCGGCGACAGCCTTGTCGATCATAGCATCGACATCGGCCTCCTCCAGATTCAGCTGACCATGCAGGACCCGTGCAATTTGCTGCCTCTCGCCATCATCGAGAACGCCATCTGCCATGGCCGCCTCGACAAGCAGTCCAGCGAGGGTCTGCGCCCATTCGGAGTCGTTCGCCGGGACGGCGGCCTCATCCTCTGAAAATTCCCTGATCCAGTTCCCCAGACGTGCAAGCATGATATCTTCCTCTCACGGCCCTATACGAGGCCGGACTTCAGTCTTGATGTTTCCCGCCGTGCCCGCTTTGTCGGCCGGCCGGCACCCTTCTCGCGAAGCTCGAACTGCTGCTCCGTTTCTCCATCCTTTCGCCGTGACGGCGTCTCCGGCGACATGTCCTCATAAAGCTCGGCCGCCTCGATGGCCGGGCCGCGCCTTGTTCCCAGCGCCGTGATCTTGATCACGCGCACCCGCTCGCCCTGCATGAATGTCAGCACCTGACCCGGCTGCGCGGCGCGGTGCGGCTTGCTCATCACTTCACCGTCAAGCCGGAAGCGACCACCTGAAATAGCTCTGGAGGCATTGGCCCTTGTCTTGAAGAAACGTGCATACCAGAGCCACTTGTCCAGCCGCAGCGCTTTTTCCGAGCCGTCCTCGCCACTCACGATTTCAGCTTGAGACCGGCCAGCACGGCGAACGGCGAATCCGGATCAGGCTCGCGGCTCTTCGCGGTGAAGTTCTGCGGCCTGTCCTGCTGTCCGCGCTTCGGCCCGGCGCCCTTGCGGCCAGGCTTGCCCTGCGATTTCCTGTCGGAATTGCGGGAGGACCGAGACTTTCCGCCTTCCTCGCGGCGAGAGCGTTGCTGGCCGTTGGCCGGACGTTGACGACGGATGCGCTCAAAAATCTGGATTGGCGGCTTTTCGGGATCCTCGTCAGGCTCCTCACCGACCACCTTGCAGCTCAGATCCATCAGCATCGCCGCCATCTGCTCGCGCGTTGCGCCGGCGAGCGACAGCATCTCCTCGTTGATCCGGAACTGGCCCTCACGCGCCACATTGCGCACGATAAAGGCGACCCGCTCGACCATATCGACACGCATCACCCGGCCACCAAGGCGGCGATAACCACAGGCAAGCCAGAATTCGTCAGGGACACCCTCGACCGCATCAATGGTCACACGGCCGGCAACCGGCGGCGCGTGAAAGACCCCATCCTCTGCGTGATAAAGGTTCCACAGAAGCGCGCGCAATTCGATCTGCGCCGGCTTCAGCAGGTCCGGAAGATATACCGTCTCGACACCAAAGCGCAGGCCAAGCCTTGCAAGGCGCGGCTTGTCCGTCTCGCTCAGACCACGAAGCTGCTGCGCGACATCTGCGGCGGGAAGCGTTCCGAGGCCTTCGAACAAGGTAAAGGCCAGCCCTTTGGCAGCGCCGGAAAGCGGCGCCGGTTCGGCGTCTGCCTCCTCGACGATCTCGGGTTGTTCCTCCGGCGGTGTCGCCGCGATCTCGTCCTTGGTCGGACCGCTGGGCTCTTCCTCGCCTGTCTCGGATGTTGGCGGCTGCACCTTCGGGCGCGGCGCCTTGCGCTCTGGCAGCGGCGCGCTTTCCGCCGTCTCCAGCACCACAAGCCTGCCGAGAACCTCGCGTACATGCTCGGCCACGAATTCCGAGAGACGCACATTCAGGCGCTGCGCCTGATCGATCGACAGCAGGTCGCTGCTCACAAGCTCCGGCCGTGGTGCATAAAGCCCATCGCCGCGCACCAGCCGCGCCACGACTGAGTCACGCCAGCTGACCTGACCTTTCTCGTCGAGCCTGAAGGCCGGCGTCGCCGATGCGGCGAAGGCCCGGACACGGGTCTCGATCTCGTCGGGCAGGCCGCGGCGCGCGGCCGCCAGAATAGTTGATTTTTCGTCGCCTTCAGTCAGCGTCGGGCAGAAGACAAATCCGTCGAGAACACCGACTTCCTCACCTTCGACCAGCACCGTACCGTCACTCTTCACCGAGGCCATAAGATTCCTTGTTTCCTTCAACTTGCGGCTCAAATGCGCAGCGCGCCTATCGACAAACCGTTCCGAAAGCCGTTCATGAAGGCTGTCGGAAAGCCGGTCCTCGATCGAGCGCGCCCGATCCTGCCATTCAGCGGGGTTGTCTGTCCAGTCCGCACGGTGGGTGACATATGTCCAGGTGCGGATATAGGCAAGCCGTGTCATCAGCGTGTCGATGTCGCCGTCAAGCCTGTCGAGCTGTGACATGGCCCGTCCAACCATGTCATTGCCAAGCGTTCCGTTCTCGGCAAGCTGGCCGTAGAGACTTGCCAGAAGATCATAGTGATCCTCGTTCAGGCTCTGCCGGAAATCGGGAATACAGGCCACATCCCACAGCAGCCTTACCTGCGCCGCGCCGATGGCACGCTCGGCCACGGCCGGGCGTTCAGCCAGTGTCGCCAGCGCGCGGTGGTCCAGCGCATCGGCCTTGCGGAACAGGAAGGCAAGCGGCGGCGGCGCCTCAAGCGAGGTCAGCAGCCCGTCGACCGAACCGAAATCGATGTCGCGCGAGCGCCACCAGAAATTGCGGATCGGCTCAAACCTGTGTTGCTCGATGGCCTCGATCACTTCGGGCTCCGGCGGCTCGCAGCCGTCGGTCACTCCAAAAGTGCCGTCATTTGTATGGCGGCCGGCACGGCCGGCGATCTGCGCCATTTCGGCCGGTGTCAGCCGGCGGGTCTTGCGGCCGTCAAACTTGATGTCGGAAGTCAGCGCCACATGGTTCAGGTCAAGGTTCAACCCCATGCCGATGGCGTCGGTCGCCACAAGGAAATCCACATCGCCGTTCTGGTATAGTTCAACCTGGGCATTACGGGTGCGCGGGCTAAGACGCCCCATCACCACGGCGGCCCCGCCACGCTGGCGGCGCACGAATTCGGCGATCTGATAGACCTCTGCCGTGCCGAAGGCGACGATGGCGCTGCGCCGCGGCAGGCGGGTCAGTTTCTTCGAACCGGCAAAACTCAGCACCGACATGCGCTGGCGTGACTCGAATCTGGCGTCGGGAAGCATCTGGCGCAGCAGTGGCGCTGCGGTCTCGGCGCCGAGGAACATGGTCTCATGAATGCCGCGGGCATGCAGGATCCGGTCGGTGAAGACGTGACCACGCTCACGGTCACCAGCAAGCTGCACCTCGTCGACGGCGACGAAGTCGAAACGCTGTGGCAGTCCGGCAGCGTCACCG
>JAKMFG010000037.1 GCA_022425565.1 Alphaproteobacteria bacterium | reverse complement strand
GCCGGTGCGCAACGATCAGCAGCACGGCGCCGAGAAGCGCCGCCATGAAAATGTCGCGCTGGCCGAACAGGGCACCAAGGTCGCGAAGATAGGGGCCGAACAGGATCAGCGAGCCAAGCGCGACAAGAATCGAGAAACTGCCGCCGAAAAACGAGGCGGAATAGGCGAGCGACAGCGCCCGTGTCGCCTCGCCCCGCTGTGTCATCGCATGACCGTCATAGGTTGTAAGGGCGTTGACCGGCGTTCCCGGCGTGTTAATCAGGATCGCCGGGATTGCCCCGCCATACATGCTCGACCCGTACACCCCCAGCAGCAGGACCAGAGACACAAGATCGTCAAGAAACACCGTCGCTGGCAGAAGAATGGCAATGGCGATGGCCGGGCCGATTCCCGGAATGGCACCAATCACCAGACCGCCGATGGCCCCGATCACCAGCGCCATAGATACCTGCGGCTCGGCTATATTGGCCAGTCCCTGGAAAAAGGCATCCATGTCCTATACCGCCTCAGAACCAGGTTTTCATGAAGATGCCGACGGCATCGGGAAGCTGGTTGTACAGCCAGATATTCACCGGCGTCTTGATCTGCAGCGCCGTGCGGAACAGCAGCACGATGGCAAAGGCGACAAGGCCCGAGACGCGAAGCCAGTACCAGCTGCGGTAACCCAGCCGGAACGTCAGGAACGGCAATAGAATCATCGTTGACAGAAGGTAACCGAGCACCGGTACAGCCAGCGTGTAGAGCGCGAAATAGCCGATGAACTCTAGCGCCCGTACCCACTGCCCCACCTCATACTGCCAGCGCGGCGGCATTTGCTGGCGCTTCCATTTGCGGGTCGCCCGCCATGAGGCGGCAAGGTTCAGCGCCGCCGAAGGCAGCATCACGACAAGGCACATCATTGGGGCGAACCACCCCTGTTTCAGGATGGTGCCGAGACGGGCCACGCGCCCCTCGGCGTCGAGCAGGCCAAGCTGAATGCCTATATACTGGCCCATATCAGCGGGGAGTTTGCGCTTTGCCCAGCCGGTTTCAGCGGCGAAACTGGCAATCAGGAACAGCGCCATCACCAGCATCAGGATGGACAACACAATGTCCCCTCGCACCCGGCGAAAGGCGAAGAGGTCAGCCGAGTTGAACTTTCGTTCAGGCGGTACTTCTGTGATCACCGGCTCGAAGGCGCCGTCGGTCACGAAGAAGATATAGGGTGCACCGTCCACGGGGGTCTCCGGGCCGGATGTAGGTTTGGCCACCTGGCACTCCGCTTCCAATTCCAACAGACCAATCGTTCTCGGAAAACCCTGTCCTTTGCAAGCCAAAAAGCCCATGCCCGGACAGGACGAACAGGGGCTGCAGCACCATCAGGATCAACAGGCGATGCAGGCCTTGTCTTGCGCCCTCGACCATCGGCGGGATAGCATTCAGGCACAGGTTTTCGCCCGTTCATTCACCCCTTGCTTGCGTCCGCTCATCATGTCTTCCAGTTCCGTCCCTTCGGTCATGAATGTCATTGCGGCGCAGCCGCCCGGCGGCCCAGATATGCTTCACATTACACAGCGCGAAGTGCCGTTACCCGGCCCTGGCGAGGTGCTGATCAAGGTGCATGCAGCTGGTGTGAACGGGGCCGACCTTCGCGAGCGTGAGGGCAAATACCCTGTCCCGCCCGGCGCGCCCGACATCATGGGCCTGGAAGCATCAGGAGAGATCGTCTCCACCGGCACTGGCTGCACCCGCTTCGCCGTCGGCGACCGGGTCTGCGCGCTTCTGATCGGCGGCGGCTACGCGGAATATGCGCTGGCACCGGAGGGCCAATGCATGCCGGTCCCGGACGGGGTGTCACTCACCGACGCCGCCGGCCTGCCAGAAGTCTATTGCACTGTCTGGACCAACATGATGGACCGCTGCGCCCTGCAGCCCGGCGAGACGGTCCTGATCCAGGGCGGCACCAGCGGCATCGGCTGCGCGGCCATACAGATCGCACGGGCGCATGGCGCGACCGTCTTTGCCACCGCCAGAAATGACGAGAAATGCGCTGCGATGCGGACCCTCGGCGCGCATCACCCGATCAATTACAAGGACGCGGATTTTGCCGAGGTCTGCCGCGCTGCCACTGACGGGCGCGGCGTCGATGTGGTGATCGATATCATCGGCGGCGACTATCTGCCAAAGGAAGTCGAACTTCTGGCTCACGGCGGCAGGCTTATGATCATCAATCTTCGTGGCGGCAAACTGGCACAGGTCGATTTCGGCCATGTTCATGCCCGCCACCTGACCATCACCGGCGCGCGTCTCAGGCCGCGTTCCATTGCAGAGAAATCCCAGATCTGCCGGGCACTCGAGGCAAATATATGGCCGCTGTTTGCAGACGGAACCATTTCGCCTGTAACATATGCTGTCATCCCCTTTGCCCAGGCCAGCGAGGCGCATCGCCTGATGGAGTCGAGCCGGCATATCGGCAAGATCATCCTGACCACATAGGCCCGACCACATGGGCCCGACCACATAGGCCCGACCGCATCAGGCTGCCAGCCATTCAGGGTCAGACCAGTCGACCCGGACGCCACATCAAGACGCCACATCAAGAGGAGCACAATATGGACCAATTACTGTCTGATCTGGCATCCCGCTGCAGCACCCTGCTGAACGACAGGCCGGGCCCCGAGGGACGCAAGGCGGTTGCCGACCTGCTGTCAGGCATCCTCGCCGATCCGGCAAAGGTCGATGCACTGGTTCCGCCTTCTACCAGCGAGCGCGAGCTGCTCTATCAGGACGCCGAGCAGGGGTTCTGCATTCTTGCCCATGTCTATGACAGCCCGAAAATCTCTTCGCCGCATGATCACGGTCCCTCATGGGCAATCTATGCCCAGGCGCGCGGCCAGACGGAAATGACAGACTTCGAGATCGTGTCGCAGGCGGCGCAGGATACGGCCGGCACCGTGCGCGCCACGCGGACATATCAGCTTCGGCCGGGCGATGCGCATGTCTATAACGAGGGGGACCTGCACGCGCCGCGGCGCAACGGCCCCACCGCCCTGATCCGCATCGAAGGCATGGACATGACCAAGGTGAAGCGGCTCCGTTATGAAACCGTCTGACAGCCGGCGCGGCAGGGCCGGAGCATGAACCTGCCATGAGCCGTGGCCTGTTTTCATCACTCCATGAGACGGGGCGGCCTTTCGCCCTGATCGATACGCGTGAAAGGCGAGACCATGTCGACGGGCACTGGTTCGGCAGCACGAACATTCCCCTGTCGGTGCTGACGACGAGGATGACCCGCATGGTGCCCGACCGCAATTTTCCGGTGCACCTGCTGGACTGGCAGGATCTGGCGAGCGATGCCGCAGCGCAGAACCTGTCACGGCTCGGATACGCCAGCGTCACGAGGTGCCCGACCAGCCACCCCGGCAGTTTTGGCGAAGGCTTTGTGAAAGGCGAGTATGTCTGGTCCAAGGCATTTGGCGAAGTCCTCGCCCACACTTGCGGCCTTCCCGAAGTGACACCGTCCGAATATCTCGAGCACCATGGCGATGCCCTGCTGTTCGATGTCCGTCCAACGGCCGAATATCGGCAGTTCACCATTCCCGGCTCGCAGAGCCTTCCCAACAGCCTGCTGCTGGCAAATATGGACGCGCTGAAATCGTCCGGCCAAACCGCCCTTCTCCATTGCGCCGGACGGACCCGTTCCATCATCGGCGCCTGTACCTTGAAAGCGGCCGGATATGGCGGCCCATTCGCCATCTTCAAGGGCGGTACACAGGCATGGCAGCTTGACGGCTATGACCGCGAGCACCAGGCAGGCCGCGTCTTTGCCAGCGATGCAGGCAGCCCGGCGGCAACAAGGGCGTTCCTCGACAAATGGACCATCCCGTTCGAACAGGTGACACTTGACGACATCAGTCCGTTTGTTGAGGCGTATCGCGGCCGGCTGCTGTTCGATGTGTCGGATGACGCCGCCAGAGGCAGGGCGATGGAACACGGCATCCTCAAAATATCCGGAACCAACCTGATCCAGCAGACGGACCAGTCCATCGCGCGCTATCACGTGCCGGTCGTGCTGTTCGATCACGGGTCGGGCTGCCGCGCCGCCTTTGCCGCCTACTGGCTCCGCGCCATGGGATTCTTGGTAACGGTCGCTCTGCTCGACCGCCGGCTTGCCGAAGCGCCAGCACAGGAAACCGGCCCTATCGGAACGCTGTTCCCTGTTCTGACAGCGGATGAACTGACCACCCACCGGAACCATTCAAGGCCCGTTCTGGATTTTCGTTCATCGGCGGCCTTTCGGGGCGGATGCCTTGCGGGCAGCAGCTGGCAGAATATCAGCCAATGCCTGTCTGGCAGCCCGCCACAAAAGCCGGCCGTGATCATCGCGAACGACATCCCCCACGGGGCGGAGACCGCGGACGTACTGGCGGCGCATGGATGGCAGGTGGCCGGAATCTTTCCATGGTCGTCGGCCGCACGGCTCGACCCGGCTGACATCTCGCCGGGTGACCCTGGCATCGCGATCGACGAAAGCGCGCTGTTCGCTGGCCGTCATCACGGCAACATGCAGGATTCGCGCGACTATCTGGCATGGGAGGAAGAGCTGCCAGACCAGATCGACGCGCCAATCCTCGCACAATGGCGCCGGCTGCTGGCTTCATGAACCTGTCGGCCCTGAAATCACCGCCCTTCCGAAGCTATGTCATCAGTCTTCATCTTGCGCTCAACGGCTTCTGGGCACAGCGTGTTATCATCGGCTGGGTTGCCTGGGAGATGACCGGATCAGCGGGCTTCGTCGGGCTTGTCGCCTTCCTGAACTTTTTTCCGACATTGTTCGTCAGCCCCCTGTTCGGGGTGTTCGCCGACAGGATCGACGTGCGCAAGGGCAGCATCCTCAGCTACGCCCTTGCCGGAATACTCTCGGCGCTGTTTGCCGGGCTGTGCATCTTTGGCAGCCCTACCCCGATATTCCTGGCGCTGTTCTCATTCGTCACCGGCGTGATCTCTTCAGCCAACCACCCCATGCGCATGTCATTGACACCGCGCCTCGCCCCGGCCGGCGACCTGCCCTCGGTCGTTGCCATCACCTCGCTCAATTTCAACATGTCCAGGCTGACCGGACCGGCCATCGGCGGCATCCTGATCCAGACGATCGGCGCGCCGCTGGCCTTTGCCGTGACAGCCGTGACCTATGCCGCGCCAGTGACCGCCATCTATTTCATGCGGCCGCGGGAGCGGGCCACCCCGGCACAGGCACCGGCGACCGGCTATCTGAACCAGCTTGCTGAAGGCTGGCGATACGCACTTGCACGGCAACATCTTCGCGCAGCCGTGATCTTCGCCGGGATCGGGGCGCTGGCCGGGCGCAGTGTGCTGGAAACGCTTCCCATCCTCGCCAACGGCGTATTCGGACAAGGGCCGTCAGGCCTCGGCTATATGACGGCGGCGGCAGGTGGCGGAGCAGCCGCGGCCTCGATCTTCAAGGCCGTATCGAGGCCTCAGATTCCAGGAGAGTTCCAGCCCCAGATCCTTGCCATGCCGGTGATCATCCCGCTTCTTGTCGCCGCCTTTGCGATGATCGACGATTTTGCAACTGCGGTGGTCGCAGTCGCCTTTGTCGGGGCGACAGTGACGCTGATGTCGATATCGCTGCAATCGACCGTACAGATGGAAATCGAGGACCAGTATCGCGGCCGTGTCATGGGCCTTTGGACGACGATATCCATCGGCAGCGGCGCGGCAGGCGCGGTGCTGATGGGCTTTCTTGTCGATCTTGTCGGAGTCGCCCCGGCGCAACTGATGATCGGCCTTGTGCTTGCCGTCGTCAGCATTCTGGTGCTGCTGCAGTTCAGGCGCGGCGTCAGCCTGCCTGACCGCCGATGATGTCTCGCGCGCGCGTGATGATCGGCAAATCGACCATCCTGCCATCCACCGTAAAAACGCCCGCGCCGTCACGTTTTGCTTTTGCAGCGGCTTCGATCACCCGGTGGGCCCAGGCGATTTCCTCTTCACTCGGGGCAAAGACGCGGTTCAGGATTTCCACCTGCACAGGATGCACGGCATAGCCGCCGACAGCCCCGATCCGGCGGGCCCATCCGGCGGCGTTTTCCATTTCCTCGGAATCACGGAAATTCGCCATGGATGCCGGCACGGCCAGCGGCGCGATGCCAGCGGCGCGCGCTGCCTGCGTAATCTGGTAACAGGCCGGGCGAAGAAGGTCCGCATTCGGGGTGGCGCCCATCGCCGTGGCGTAATCTTCCATGCCAAGTGTCAGGCCGGCCATGCGCGGTGATGCAGCCGCAATCTCGGTCGCGCGAATGAGGGCGGTCGGCGACTCCAGCATCGCAATCAGCCTAACCGTACCTGGCGCAATGCCACGTTCAGCCTCAAGCTGCGAGACGCGGTCCGCCACCCTTCGCACGTGATCCGGATCTTCGCACAGGGCGAGATGAAGTGCCGAGACACCGGCGATCACCGCGGCATCCAGGTCAAGCGATGCCGCGTCCCACTGCGCATTGATTCGCACGGTGGTCGTAACGTCGGGTGACAGGCGCGCCACC
>JAKMFG010000034.1 GCA_022425565.1 Alphaproteobacteria bacterium | reverse complement strand
GATCCATCACGCAGAACAGTGACTCACCCGCCATGTCGAAGGTGAAATAGTCGCCAGGCCGCCGAAGCTGGGAGGCGTGGCCTGCGAACTGCCAGCTAGAGGCGAACAGCCCGCGCGACTCAATTTCAAAAATCGCCGGGTCCGTATAATAGCGGGCATCGAGTGACAGCAGAGGGTTGTTATCAGTTGCCATGACGTGACGCTCCCGTCCGGAGTGGTGTTCACGTCTCCCTTAGCGCAGGGACAACTCATCACGCAAGCGGCGCGAAACAACTAGTCCGAAACAAGAAAAATCCTGTCGCAAACAATCCTTTCCGTCCGTTTCACGCATGCCATGCGTGTAGAACAGGAAGGTGCATGCGTATTGTTGACTCGCAGCCATCCAACAATCAGGAAGATGCATAAATGTCTGCAAGCGAGTTTCCCACCACCGCACGGGTGGTCATTGTCGGCGGCGGGGTCATGGGATGCGGCCTTGCCTATCATCTGGCACATGAGGGCTGGAGCGACGTGGTCCTTCTCGAGAAGGCCGAGCTGACCTCGGGTTCGACCTGGCACGCCGCAGGGCAGATCACGCACTCCACCTCAAGCTACGGCCTCGGCAAATGCGTCGATTACAATATCGGCCTCTATGCCGGCGGGCTCGAGGAAGAGACAGGCGTGTCTGTCACCTGGCATGGATGCGGGTCCTTTCGCCTTGCCTATACCGATGACGAAATGGACTGGCTGCGCCACACGATGAGTGTCGGCCGCGCGCTTGGCTTTCCAATCGAGTTTGTCGGGCCTGAAGAAATCCGCCGCCACCATCCTTTCTACAATCTGGAAGGTGTACAGGGCGCACTCTATACGCCCGAAGACGGCCATGCCGACCCATCCGGCGTCACCCAGGCGCTTGCTGCCGGAGCACGGGCAAAGGGCGCGCGGATCATCCGCCGCTGCCGTGCCACCAACATTACCCAGCAGCCGGGCGGCGAATGGCTGGTCGAGACCGAAAGGGGCAACATCCTTTGTGAACATGTGGTCAATGCCGGCGGCACCTATGCGCGGCAGATGGGCGAGTGGAGCGGCCTGCAGCTTCCCATGACCTCGATGACCCACCATTATTTCGTCACCGACACGGTGCCGGAATTCAAGGATTACGACGACCTTCCGGTGATCCGGGACGACCGGCTTGTCTCCGGTTACATCAGGATGGAACAGAAATCCGGCCTGATTGGAATCTACGAGAAGGAAAACCCGAACACCGTCTGGATCGACCATTGCCCATGGGAGGCCGAGAACGAGCTGTTCGAGCCGGATTATGACAGGATCATGCCGTGGCTCGAGAATGCGCTGGACCGCATGCCGATCTTCGCCGAGCTGGGCATCAAGCGCGAAGTGCATGGCGCCATCTCGCATCCACCCGACGGCAACCCGCTGATTGGTCCGGCACCGGGTGTCACCAATTACTGGTGCTGCTGCGGTACCCAGATCGGCATTGGCTGGGGCCCGGGCCTGACCCGTGAGCTGGCCCGCTGGATGGTGCATGGCTCAGCCGACATCTCGATGCGCGAGTTCGATCCGCGCCGCTTCGGCGACTATGCCACCAAGGACTGGCAGGTGATCAAGGCCAAGGAGGATTACTGCCTGCGCCACGAGATTCCCTTTCCGCATTTCAACCGCCTTGCCGGACGGCCGATTAAACCGAGCCCGCTCTATGATCGGCTGAAGGATGGCGGCGCCGTGTTCGAAGAGGTCTACGGGCATGAGCGTCCACGCTGGTTCGCCCGTGACGGCGTCGCCCAACAGGACCATTATTCCTTCTGCCGCAACGAGGTGCATGACATGGTCGGCGCCGAGGTTGCAGCCGTTCGCAACAATGTCGGCATCATGGACATCACCGCCTTCACCAAGGTCGAGGTCACCGGCGCCGGATCGGCAGAGGCGCTGCAGCGTCTCGTCGCCAACAGGCTGCCGCGCAAGAATGGCGGCGTGATCCTGACGCATCTTCTGAACCGGCGCGGCCGGATCGAGATCGAGGTCACCGTCATCAGGCTTGCCGATGACCGTTACTACCTTGTCTGCGCCGCCTTCTTCGAACAGCGGCTTCTTGACCATCTGGCCAATCATGGCGGTGACGGGCTGACGGTGATCAACCGGTCCACCAGCTGGGCCGCGCTGGCGCTGCAGGGACCAAAATCCCGCGCCGTCCTGGCCAAGGTCACCGACGCCCCCCTCGACAATGCCGGGTTCCGCTGGCTGTCGGCGCAGCAGATCAGCATCGCCGGCCATGATGTCTGGGCGCTGCGCATGTCCTATGCCGGCGAGCTGGGGTGGGAACTTCACGGCCCGGCCGAAACCATGCTTGCCGTCTATGACGCGCTGTGGGCTGCTGGCGAGGCGCATGGGATCGCCAATTACGGCTCATTCGCGATGAATGCCATGCGGATGGAAAAGGGCTTCAAGGGTGCGGGCGAGCTGACCAACGAGGTCACGCTTCCCGAGGCGGATGTCGCGCGTTTCATCAATCTCGAGACCGGTGATTTCATCGGCCGCAATGAGACCATTGCCTCGCAGCAGGCCGCCGAGGCCGGTACCATGCCGTGGATCTGCGCCTATCTTGCGATCGATGCCGACGGCAAGGCCGACGGCCATGGCGGCGAGGCCGTCATGCATGACGGGCGCGTCGTCGGCTCGACAAGCTCGGTTGCCTATGGGCATTCTGTCGGCAAGATCCTTGCTTTCGCCTATATCAGGCCTGAGGCAGCGGCCCCGGGAACCGCGCTCGAGGTCGTGGTCATGAACGAGCCGCGCAAGGCAGTCGTCCTTGGCGAGCCTGCATGGGACCCACAGAATTTACTACCACGAACCGATGGATGACGGACATGATACCTGAGACAATGAAAGCCATGGTTACCATGGGGCATGGCGATTTCGACATGCTGGCATGGCACGAGGCCTGGCCGGTCCCCACAGCCGCAGCCGGCGAGGTGCTGATCAGGGTCGGTGCCTGCGGACTGAACAACACCGATATCAACACGCGGACCGGCTGGTATTCAAAATCAGTCAGCGACGCCACCACCGGCGGGGCCTATGACGAGGTTGGAAGCGATGATCCGTCATGGGGCGGCGCTGCGGTGACCTTCCCGCGAATTCAGGGCGCGGATATCTGCGGCGAGATCGTTGCCGTAGGTGACGGTGTCGATCCGGCACGCCTCGGCGAACGGATAATCACCGACAACTGGCTTCGTGACCCGGCGGACCCTCTGGACAAGGACCGCACAGGCTATTACGGCTCCGAGCATGATGGTGGGTTCGCCGAATATGCGACCATTCCGGCGACGAACGCGCTGGCCGTCGACTCGCCGCTGTCAGATGCCGAGCTTGCAACCTTCTCATGCTCCTACTCCACGGCAGAGGGCATGCTGACCCGCGCAGCCGTCACTGCCGGGGATACGGTCCTTGTTCCGGGGGCATCGGGCGGTGTCGGCGGGGCGGTGGTCCAGCTTGCCAAGATTCGAGGCGCACGCGTGGTCGCCATGGCGTCCAAAGCCAAGCATGCCGATGTCGCCGCGCTTGGCGCCGACAGGTTGCTAGCGCGCGATCCTGATAATCTGAAAGCGGCGCTTGCCGACGAGAAAATCACCGTCGTCGCCGATGTTGTCGGCGGCGCAATCTGGCCGGCGCTGATCGATGTGCTGGCACGCGGCGGCCGCTATACCTGTTCCGGAGCCATCGCCGGGCCGATGGTCGATTTCGACCTTCGCACCTTCTATCTCCGCGATCTGACCTTTACCGGATCGACCGTGATCGACCGCGAGGTGATGCCGCGCCTCATCGGCTATATCGAGGCCGGCAAGGTGAAGCCGGTGCTTGCCGCGACCTATGCGCTTGCCGAGCTTCACGACGCGCAGCGCGCCTTTATCGCCAAGACCCACACAGGAAACATCGTGGTCTGCCCATGAGGATTACGCGCATAGAGGTCCACGAGGCCGAGCTGGCCTATGCCGGCGGCGTCTACCGCCTGTCCGGCGGCCGTGAATACCGCGCGTTTGATGCCACCATCCTGTCGCTTCATTGCGATGACGGCACTGTCGGTTGGGGCGAGAGCACCCCTTTTGGAAGCACCTATGTCGCCGCCCATGCAGGCGGGGTACGCGCCGCGCTGGACCTGCTGGCGCCGGCGGTGATCGGCCTCGACCCGCGATCCCATGACCGCATTCAGGACGCGATGAACACCGTACTGACAGGCCATGCGGCAGCAAAGACGGCGATCGATGTCGCCTGTTGGGACGCGCATGGCAAAGCGGCCGGGCTTGCCGTCTGCGACCTTCTCGGCGGACGCATTGCCGGGCCGGTGCCGGTGATTTCGTCAATCGGGAGCGACACACCAGATGCCATGCGCGCCAGTGTCGCCCGGCATCGCAAAGCGGGGTTTCGGGGGCATTCGGTGAAAATCGGCGCCGGCGAGGCCGAGGGCGGCCCTGCCCTTGATGCCGAGCGGATCGGTGCCTGCCTTGCCGACCGGCAGCCGGGCGAATGGTATCTTGCCGATGCCAATGGCGGCATGACGCCGGAGAGCGTGCTGCGCATGATGGCGCATCTGCCCGAAAATACGGACATTGTCATCGAGGCTCCCTGCGCCAGCTGGCGAGAAACATTGTCGCTTCGTTCGCGCTGCCGCCTGCCGATCCTTCTCGACGAGCTGATTCAAGATGACGCTGATCTGATTCACGCCATAGCCACCGACGCATGCGACGGGGTCGGGCTGAAGATCAGCAAGCAGGGCGGCCTGACGGCATCGCAACGCCAGCGGGTCATCGCGTCTGCCGCCGGCATGGTGATGTCGGTTCAGGACACCACCGGATCGGAAATTTCCTTTGCCGCCATTCTGCATATGGCACAGTCAACGCCGCGCCATCTGCTGCGCTGCGCACTGGACCCGCGAAGCATGGTCAGCACCCGCATCGCCGAATTCGACGCGCCGGTGATCAATGGCGGTGCCACCGCGCCAGACCAGCCCGGGCTTGGCATCACACCCAACCCAAACGCCATCGGCGCACCGGTTGCCATCTATGAAGGGGCCTGAAACCATGCAGCCCGACAGCATGCGAATCACCCGGATCACCGTCTGGCAGATGGACCTGCCACTCAGCCAGCCCTATTACCTGTCCGGTGGCAGGCTGCGGTTCGACCGGCTGGACAGCACCTTTGTCAGGATCGACACCGACGCGGGGCTGAGCGGCTGGGGAGAAGCCTGTCCGTGGGGGCACACCTATCTTCCCGCTCATGGCCCGGGCGTACGCGCCGGGATCGAAACGCTGGCGCCGGCGCTGATCGGCCTCGACCCGCGCGGCATCGACCATCTGAACGCGGTGATGGATGTCACGCTTCCCGCGCACCCCTATGTGAAGTCGGCTGTCGACATCGCGGCATGGGACATCTTCGGCCAGGCGGCTGGCATGCCGGTCTGGCAATGTCTTGGCGGCGGCGGAAACGGGGGCATAAGCGGGGGCGAGAGCAGCAGCGCCACACCAGTTGCGGTCAATTCCTCGATCTCGACCGGCACACCGGACGAGATGATCGCGCTGATCCGCGCTGCCAGCGCCGATGGCTATCGCACCCATTCAGCCAAGATCGGCGGCAGTGATCCAGCGCTGGACATCGCCCGCATGGACGCCATATCCGCCGCCCTGCCCGCCGGCGAAAATGTCACCTTCGATGTAAACCGTGCCTGGCAGCCCGCGACCGCCATCAGCGTGCTGAACAGCGTTGCCTCGCGCGACTGGGTCGAACAGCCCTGCGAGACGCTCGACCAGTGCGCCACCGTCGCGGCCCGTGTGCCGCAGCCCATCATGCTTGATGAATGCATGCACACGTTGCAGGATCATCTCGATGCTTGGCGTCTTGGCGCCTGTCAGGGCGTAAAGGTGAAACCGAACCGGCTTGGCGGCCTGACCAGAGCGCGGCAGGTGCGCGACCTGGGCGTGGCGCTGGGCTGGCAGATGCATATCGAGGATGTCGGCGGGAGCGCTCTTGCCGATACCGCCGCAATCCATCTCGCGGCCTCGACCCCGGATGCCAACAGGCTGGCAAGCTGGCTGTGCCACTACCACCTGTCGAGTGACCCGGTGCCCGGACAGGGCGCACGAAATCATGGCGGCTTTGCCACCCCGCCATCCACTCCCGGGCTCGGCGTGAGACCGGACGAAGACCGGCTTGGCACGCCGGTTGCCATCTATGAATAGGGACAGGATCATGACCGACAACAGCCCGATGACAGAACTCGCCGAACGTGCCCGCGCCGTTATGCCGGCAGGCGGCTTTGGCAATTTCGAACCGGGGTTCTTCGTCAAGTCTGGCGCCGGATCACGCGTCATCGACGAGAACGGCAACGAGTATGTCGACTATATGATCAGCTCGGGACCGATGATCCTTGGTCACGGGCATGAGGAAGTGAACGCCGCCGTGCGCGAGCAGCTGGACATCGGCATGACCTTCTTCGCCAACAACGCCGCCGGCCTCGAGCTTGCCGAGGCGATCTGTGATGCGGTGCCCTGTGCCGAACAGCTGCGTTATGTCAGCACCGGCGGCGAGGCGGACATGTACGCCATGCGGCTTGCCCGCGCATTTACGGGCCGGTCGAAAATCATGAAATTCGAGGGGGGCTACCACGGCATGTCCGCCGAGGCGCTGATGAGCCTGGCCCCCTCGCGGCTGCAGAATTTCCCGCGTGCGGTGCCGGACTCGGCCGGCATTCCGGAAAGCGTCGAGGACGGCATGCTTGTCGCGCCCTTCAATGATTCGGACTTTGCAGAATCCCTGATCAACGAGCATGGCGATGACATTGCCGGCATTATTGTCGAGCCGCTGCAGCGATTGATCCCGCCAGCGCCAGGCTTCCTTGAGACGCTTCGTGCCAAGGCAAATGAGCATGGCATCGTGCTGATCTTCGACGAGGTGGTGACCGGCTTCCGGCTGGCCTATGGCGGCGCACAGGAAGCTTACGGCGTGACCCCTGACCTGTGCACGCTCGGCAAGATCATTGGCGGTGGCATGCCGCTGGCGGCGATTGCCGGCCGCGAGGAGATCATGCGCCATTTCGACAAATCAGCCGTTGGCGAGGATGGCTTCACCTTCCAGACCGGTACGCTGAGCGGCAACCCGCTGGCCTCGATCGCCGGGCTGAAGACACTTGAAATCCTGCGTCGTCCCGGCGCCTACGAGACCCTGTATGCCTATGGTGAGCGGCTTATGGCGGCGATGTCGGACCCGCTGACCGCGCATGGTATCGCGCACCAGATCGTCGGATCACCTGTCCTGTTTGACGTTGTCTTTACCGGCAATCCGGTGCGTGACTATCGCGACATGATGAAGGGTGATGCCGGCAGCGCCGCCATCTTCAACGCGGCCGTGCGCGAAAAGGGCATTCTCAAGCCCGGGGCGAAGCTCTACCCGCATCTGGCGCTCACCGAGGAAGACCTGCAGCAGACCGAGGCCGCCTTCGCATATGCCGCCGCACAGGTTGCCGCGAAGGGTAACGCCGCGTAGGTTTGCCCGCATGTCGGACGACACAGCAGAACAGCATGACGTCAGGATCGAGCCGAGCTGGAAAGCCCGGCTCGGTGCGCAGTTTGCCGCGCCGCATATGGCCGGGCTCGGCAGTTTCCTGCGGGCCGAAAAGGCCGCCGGCAAACGGATCTACCCGCCGGGAAACCAGATTTTCCGCGCCTTCGAGCTGACACCGTTCGACGAGGTGAAGGTGGTGATCCTGGGCCAGGACCCCTATCACGGTCCCGGACAGGCGCACGGGCTGAGCTTTTCGGTGGCGCATGGCGTTGCGCCGCCGCCTTCGCTGCAGAACATCTACAAGGAACTGGCGACAGATCTCGGCGTCACCCACCCGGGTCACGGCAATCTGGAAAGCTGGGCGCGGCAGGGCGTGCTGCTGCTGAATGCCTGCCTGACGGTCGAGGACGGCCGTGCCGGATCGCATCAGGGCAAGGGGTGGGAGCCCTTTACCGACGCCGTGATCTCGGCACTGAACCGCGAGCGCGAGAACCTCGTTTTCATCCTCTGGGGGCGCAAGGCGCAGGACAAGGGCGCGGTGATCGACCGCGAGCGCCATCTGGTGCTGACAAGCGTCCATCCCTCGCCCCTGTCGGCATCAAACGGCTTTTTCGGCAGTCGCCCGTTCTCGGCGGCCAATGGCTGGCTTGAACAGCGCGGCATGACACCGATTGACTGGCGTCCATCGTGACAACAGCGCCGTCAGCCCGCGCAACCCAGGCCGGCATCCTGCTGATGATCGGCGCATCGCTGACCTTCGGGGCACAGGACGGGCTGTCACGGCTGCTGGCCGAAAGCTATGGCCCGGTCACCGTCATTGCCATCAGGTTCTGGTTCTTCGCACTGTTCGTTCTGGCCTTTGCCGCGACAAGACCGGGCGGAATCCGCCGCGTCGCGAAAAGCAGGCGGCCGGTCTTCCAGACGCTGCGCGGGCTGCTGCTGATCACGCAGATCTGCACCGCTGTCTATGGCTTCACCATGGTCGGGCTTGTCGGATATCAGGTGATCTTTGCCAGCTATCCGCTGATGGTCGCGGCCCTGTCGGTGCCGTTTCTGGGGGAACGCGTCGGCTGGCGGCGCTGGCTGGCGATCAGCGCCGGGTTCGGCGGAGTGGCACTGGCGCTGGACCCGCGCGCCAGCCCGTTCGGTCCGCAGATGATCATCCCGCTGGTCGGGGCCATCCAGTTCGCCGCCTATGGCATCATGACCCGCATCGCGGCCCGCCATGACAGTGCCGAGACCAGCTTTTTCTGGACGGGCATTGTCGGCGCAGCCGGCATGAGCCTTGTCGTGCCGCTGGCATGGAGCCCCCTTCAGGGCAATGACTGGATGTGGATGGCGACCCTGTGCCTGACCAGCACCGGCGGGCACTTTCTGCTGATCAAGGCGTTCGATATGGCCGAGGCCAGTGTGTTGCAGCCCTTTGCCTATATCGGCATTGTCACATCGGCAGTGGTCGGTTTCGTGTTTTTTGCCGACCCGGTGACGGCGGCGATGCTGGCCGGCGGCGGGATCATCATCGCCGCCGGGCTGTTCACTTTCTGGCGCGAGCGTGTTCAGGCCCGCGCCATCAGGGGTAGCGCTGACTGATCAGCTGCCCTGGCCGGCAGGACGCGGCGTCGACACCGCCACTGTCATCCAGCAATTGTCAAACTCGCCGCCTTTCACCAGTTCGACCGCCCAGTTGAAAAACAGCACGTTGCCGCGGCTGGTTTCCATGAAGACGTCAAAATTGACCCGGTCACCGTCACCCGGCACCGGAACAATGCGGTGGCTGGCATGATTCAGCATTTGGCCATAGGCCGGGCCTTTCAGCATGCCGGCGAAACGCGGCAGCGGGCCGGTCATCGCACGGTTTCGCGGATGCGCAAAATTCCAGGTTTGCGCAATGCCGAAATCAGGCTTCGGATTGTCGTTGAACTGAAGCGCCTTCATCTGGATGGCGACCACTTCTTCAGGCGCAATCGACGGATCGGGAACCACGAGGTCCGCAGCACGGGCGCTGAACGAAACCAGGACGAGGCCGGCAATCGCGGCGACGATCGGCAGCAAGAACTTCATTTTCGGCATAACGGTCTCCTTGATGCTGTACCTTGCTTAAGTGGGGCGCTGCGCCCACATCTGCAATCATGTGGCGGTGCGCCAGGCTTGTGACATGGCGTCACGCTATCTCGCCGCCCAAGATGCAGACACGGCTGCCGAAGGACCGGAGGCAAGATAGTGAACATTCTTATACAGGGAGGCGGACGCGGCATCGGGCTGGCACTTGCACGCCAGGCGCTGGCGGCAGGTGCCCGGCAGCTGGTCGTCACCGCACGTAATCCACGCAATTCTGCTGCCCATGCCGAGTTTGGCGGCGACGCCCGCGTGACCTTCCTTCCTCTCGATATCACCGATGATGTCGCCATCCGCAACGCGGCCGACGAGATCAAGGTGCTTGTGCCACGGCTCGACCGGGTGATCTGCACATCCGGCATCCTGCGCGAGGGCGACATCAACCCGGAAAAGCGGATTGCCGATATCGATGCCGAGGCGCTGGTAACCCTCTACCGGGTGAATGCGCTCGGGCCGGTCCTGCTGGCGCGCGAATTATGGCCGCTGCTCAAGGGTGATCACGCGTTGCAGTTCAGCGCCATCTCGGCGCGGGTCGGCTCAATCTCCGACAACAGGCTTGGCGGCTGGTACAGCTACCGCGCCAGCAAGGCAGCGCTGAACCAGCTGATGCGCACCCTGTCGATAGAGCTTGCACGCGCCAACCCGAATGCCAGTGTGGCGACGCTGCATCCGGGCACCGTCGATACCGACCTGTCAAAGCCGTTTCAGGGAAATGTGCCGGCGGACAAGCTGTTCACGGCCGATGATTCAGCCGCACAGCTGTGGCGGGTGCTTGACGGGCTGACCCCGGCCGATACCGGCACCCTCTTTGCCTATGACGGCAGTGTCATTCCTTACTGAACTTCTTCGGCTGGCAGTGTCTCGGATGAGGGCAGCCTGCCACGAAGGGTCAGCGGCAGCTGCGCCATCATGAAGACAAAGCTCGCCGGGGCCGCGATGAAGGTTTTGTAGAACACCCAGTCGGCCTCGCTGAAGCCGCGCCAGACAATTTCATTCGCTACTGCCAGGATCAGGAAGAAGCACCCCCAGCGAAAGCTCAGTCGCCGCCAGGTATCGTCGGTCAGAAAGAACTGACGTTCGAAAAACACCCGCATCATCGCCCGCCCGGCAAGCCAGCCACCAAGCAGCACGGCGGCAAACAGCCCGTTGAAAATGGTCGGCTGAATCTTGATGAAAAAGCCGTCGCCGCCCCACCATGCGACCGCGGTGAAGGCCGCCGACATCGCCAGCGAGAACAGCGGGAAGGCTGCCATCCGGCGCTCGCGAACCCAGGCAATCGCCAGAACCAAGGCGCCGCAGCCAACAGACAGCACAGCCGCCGCGATCAGCCCGAAATACTGATATCCTGCAAAGAAGGCCAGAAGCGGCAGAATCTCGAAGAAGAAGGCACCGAGTTTCATTTCACGCGGCCCATCAGCTTGTCCTGAAACGCCTTGTCACGCGCCCTCGGCCCCAGCCAGACATTCATCAGCGCGGTGATGAATCTCCTGTCAGTGATTTCGCTGACAGGCTTGCCATTGGCCGTCAGAAGCAGCCTGCCGTCGCCTGTATGAATAAAGTCCGCATAGCTTCCCTTGTCCATGCTTATGAAGGCATCCTCCATCAGGGGCACCCACCCCTCGATCACCTTGCTGCTTGCCGCCTTCTGCCGTTTCATCTCTTTTACCGTCGAGGAAATGATCCGGTCCTTTTTCGCATCGAGAAGATAGTTCAGACGCAGCGCATAGGGACCCTTGCGGTCAAACCTGCCATCCGGCGCGAACAGCTCGGCGTCATAGATCTTGAAGAGAAAGACCTTGAACCGGGCCGCGCCGACCTTCTTCGCCGTCGGCATGATCTGCGACAGCGTGTCGGCCAGCAGCGTGCCCGGCAGGGCCAGCGCAGCCGGTAGCGCAAATAGGGCGGCGATCAGCGAACGGCGCGGAACCAGCATGTGCTACCTCCTGTTACGGCCTATTGCGGCCAGGTTTCAAGATCGAGCGGGCCGACGGCGGCAGCCGTTCTGCCACGCAGGAAGACGATGGTCACCGACCCGATCTCGATGCCGAACTTGCTGATGAAGGCGCGGTTGATCGCGACATCCTCGTCCTGACGGTAGATCCAGTCGTCAAAATGAACCTTCACCTCGCTGCCGGACATTTCCAGAACCACGTCATATTCCCAGTTCAGCGCGTTGCCGACAACACGGCCGCTTGCTGTGCCTGAAACATCGGCGGCAATGCCCTCATAGCTGACGATGCCGCCCTCATTTGTGCCGGTCTTGCGGATCACCCATGTGCGGTCGGCACGCTCGCCATCATCATAGAGAAAGTCCTCGACCAGCGTCAGGGTATCACCCTCGACCGTGCCGGCCAGATTCACCCGGAACTGGCGACGCAGATTGCCGAACCTGTCCTCGAAAATGCCGTAGGCGACACTGTCACCAGCAAAAAAGTCGGCAAGGTCCAGCGCCGGCTGCCTGTCGGCAAGCACCGATACATCGCGCCGTGCACAGGCGGAAAGCCCGGCCAGAAGGCCGAGTGTCACCATGGCCGTGACCAGATATCCGGCAATCCGCCGGACCCAGCCCGCAGAATGTGTCCTTGAACGATAGCTCATGTCAGACTCCCTTCAGTCTCGGGCACCACGCGCTCGAGGAACCGCGCCGAATCGGCCCGGATCATCTCGACCTTCTCAGGTGCCATGCGGTCAAGTGACCGGTACATCATTCCCATCCGCGCATTGCCGCCGAGCTTTTCCCGGTTGCGGATCAGGAAATCCCAGTAGAGATAGTTGAACGGACAGGCCCCTTCGCCATTCTTCTTCGCCACCTTGTAGGTACAGCCGCTGCAATAGTTCGACATGCGGTTGATGTAGGCGCCGCCGGCAGCATAGGGTTTGCTGGCGAGATAACCGCCATCGGCAAACAGCACCATGCCCGACACATTCGGCAGTTCCACCCATTCATAGGCATCGGCATAGACCACCAGATACCATTCATTCACTTCGGCCGGATCGATTCCCGCCAGTAGCGCGAAATTACCCAGCACCATCAGCCGCTGGATATGATGGGCATAGGCAAAGCGGCGTGTCTGGTCGATCGACTGCTGCATGCAGTTCATGCCGGTATCACCGCTCCAGAAAAAATCCGGCAGGGGGCGATGCGCCTCCAGATAGTTCATGGCAGCATAATCCGGCATCTTCAGCCAGTAGATGCCGCGCACGAATTCGCGCCACCCGAGAATCTGGCGAATGAACCCCTCGACCGCGTTCAGTGGCGCATGGCCGGTGTGCCAGGCCGCCTCGGCGGCACGCACCGCCTCGCCGGGAAGCAACAGCCCTGAATTCAGATAAAAGCCGATATGGCTGTGATACATCCACGGCTCGTCAGCGATCATCGCGTCCTGATAAGTGCCGAACAGCGGCAGTCTCTCGGCGATGAAAGCATCGAGGACAGCAAGCGCCTGCTCCCTCGTCACGGCAAAGCCGAAATCATCGAGATCACCAAAATGCCCGGCACAGCGATCGGCAACGAGCGCCAGCACCTCGGCGGTGGTCTCGTCGGGCGTGAAGAACGTCGGCTTTGGCACGGTCAGCTTCAGGTCGGGGGATTCGCGGTTGTCGGCGTCATAGTTCCATTTGCCACCAACCGGCTCGCCGCCCTCCATCAGCACGTCATGATGACGGCGCATCTCGCGATAGAAAAACTCCATGCGAAGCTGCTTGCGCCCCTCGGCCCAGCTCTCGAACATGCCCGCCGGGCACATGAACCTGTCGTCGTTCCTGATCTCGACATCGATCCCCAGCTCGTCTTCCCAACCGCGCATTGCAGCAAGGACCCGGTGCTCGCCGGGTTCGGTCAGGACCAGCCGTTCGGCGCCGTGCCGCTTGACCGCGCGCACCACCTCTCCGGAAAAGCTGCCACTATTGGCCTCGTCATCCAGCTGGATGTAATCGACAGTGATGCCCTCATCGCGAAGTTCGTCAGCAAAATGGCGCATCGCCGAGAACAGGAAGGCGACCTTGCGCTTGTGATGGCGGACATAGGTAACTTCCTCAATCACCTCGGCCATCAGCACGACATCCCGTTCCTTGTCGAGATCAGCCAGCCCGGAAAGCGAGTGTGACAGCTGGTCGCCAAGAACAAGCCGGATCGCGCCTGCCATCAGACAGCCCCCTCGCGCAACTTGGCAAAGGCGGCAAGCGCGGCCTCGCGGGACTGTTTCAGATCGACGACCGGGCGCGGATAGGTCTCGCCGAGCCGAACACCGGCACCGTCCAGAATGGCTTTTGGCGCGGTCCAGGGGGCGAAGAGATATTTGTCGGGAAGATCGGCAAGCTCGGGGCAGAACCGGCGCGTATAGGCACCGTCCTTGTCGAACTTCTCGCCTTGCGTGACCGGGTTGAATACGCGGAAATAGGGGGCGGCATCCGCGCCGCATCCGGCGATCCACTGCCATGAGGCGCTGTTGTTTGCGTGATCGGCATCGACAAGGCAGTCCCAGAACCATGCCTCGCCATGATGCCAGTGAAGCCGCAAATTCTTCACCAGAAAGGACCCGGTCACCATGCGCATGCGGTTGTGCATATAGCCTGTCTGCCATAGTTCGCGCATCGCCGCATCGACAAAGGGAACGCCTGTCATGCCGCGTTGCCATGCCCGCAGCAGGCTCTCATCCTCGCGCCAGTCGAACCGGTCGAACTTGGTCTGCAGATTGCGCCGCTTCAGTTCGGGATTGAAATAGAGAAGCGAGTGCGAGAATTCGCGCCAGCCGAGTTCCGAGCAGAAATTGTCGACATCATCTGGCGGCAGGTCGCTGCGGTCGCGCGCCACGTGCCAGACCCGGTTCACCGAAATCTCGCCCCAGTGAAGATGCGGCGACAGGCGCGAGACATGGGGCTTTGCCGGAAGGTTGCGACCCTCCTTGTAACCAGCGATGCCGCCATCGAGAAACGTCTGGAGACGCGCCTCGGCACCAGCCTCGCCGATCTGCCAGTGCGGAGCCAGCATCTCGCCCCAGTCCTCGGCGGGCAACAGGTCCAGATCATCGATCGATGTAGCTGACGGCGGGGTCGCCAGCCCGATCTGCGGTGCCGGCAAGGGCGCACGCGGCGGTGCGGCGGCAAGGCAGCCTCGCCGGTAAAAGGGCGTGAAGACCTTGTAGGGCGTGCCATCACCCTTCTGCACCTCCCACGGTTCCCACAACAGCGCGCCATTATGACTGACCGCCTCGGTCCCGGCAGCTGTCAGTGCCGATTTCAGCCTGCTGTCGCGATCAATACGCCAGGCCTCGTAGCTGCGGTTCCAGTGGACGGCAGTTGCACCTGTCTCGGCAACGAGGCGGGGGAGCAGTTCCAGCGCATCTCCCGCCATGACATGCAGTACGCCGCCAAGCGATTCCTTCAGCGCTGTCAGGGAATGGTGAAGCCACCAGCGGTTGGCCGCGCCGATACGGTCCTCGCCGGCGGCACCGTCATCAAGGATAAAGACGGGCAGCACGTCGCCGGAAGCGGCAGCGGCGCAGAGCGCCGGATTGTCGGCAAGCCGCAGATCCTGGCGGAACCAGAAAATGGAGAGAGGTCGCGTCATAACAGTCCTTCCCGCCGCGATGCAGTCATCGAGGCGTACTGGCGCAAACGGCTCCCCCTCCTTTGCGAAAATGGTCTTGTTCCAGGCTTTTGCCGGACACCTGTAACATCGCGTTGAACGGCGCTGTTTTCAAGCCCCCGAGGCGACCTGCGGTACGACCCGGCAGTCGCTAGAAAAAGGCGAGGCAGCGGGTCTCGATGCTCTGGCGCGGCGCGGCATCGGGCGGCGATGACGGATCGGTGAAAGCGGTGTGAATCGTAAAGCGGTTGCGCCCGTCAGTGGCCGAATCATAGGTCTTGATCAGCGCCGCCTCACCAGCCTCCATCGCCGGAAAATAATACCACTCATGCGCCGGGTTGAATCGCGCCATCTGGATCTGGCCGACCCGGTCTTTCGCCTGGCGCGTCACCTCGACGAGGTCGCCCTCGGCCAGCGAGGTGCTGTCGCAAAAGGCCAGCGGATGGCTCTCGACGCGACCGGCGATGGAGCGCCATATATTGATGATGGCGAAACGCCGCGCCATCAGCGCCTCCGCCTCGTCCGGCAGGATTTCGCGGAGCCGTTTTTCTGCCGACCATTGGGTGTAGTCGTTATGGATCACGGATGACGGCTCACGCATGGTCTGGGCCCGCCGCAACCCGTCACTTGCTGCACGGCGGGTGTGATCAAAGATCATCACACGTCGCGCACCTGTGATCCGGCTGATCAGCTCTCTCGCCTCGCCCTCATAGATGGCGGCGATGGCATCATCATCGTGAAAATCAGACAGCTTGCTGGCATGCGGGACCAGCATGAAACCTGCCTTGTCGAGATGAAAATCGCGGTCCCGGCCGTTGCGAATCTCCATCTGACGATAATCGTAGGTGCCGTCATGGTCGGCCGCCGCACCACCTGCCTGCGAGGCGTGATAGACCGCCCCGCCATTATCTGCCGATGCCAGATATTGAAGGCTTGCGCAAATGCTGTCTGTCGTTTCGGTCATATCTGACTGCCCTTCTGGATCGGTGTTCATCCTGATCACTATCCTGCTGGACGGGTCAGCGCTTGTCGGCGGCACCCATCCGCATTTCGAACCAGCGTACAGCCGCCGATACCACGAGGATCAGGACAAGATATTCAAGCACGAGAACAGTATAGATCTCCAGTGGCCGATATTCGGTCACAACCAGCTCGTTGGCGCGGCGGGTCAGCTCTTCCATGCCGATCACCGACACCAGCGACGACATTTTGAGCATATAGACAAGCTGGTTGCCAAGTGCCGGCAGGATGCGCTTGATCGCCTGCGGCAGGATCACGAACCGCATCTTGTCGACATAGCTGAGCGAGATGGAATGCGCCGCCTCGTGCTGGCCTCGATCAATCGACTGGATACCGGCACGAAAGATTTCGGCCTGGAAGGCACTGTCCGAGATCGCCAGCGCCAGCACCCCGGCCCAGAAGACCGAGATCGAGATGTCGGCCACCTGCGGCAGCCCGTAATAGACCCACAGGATCAGCACAAGGATCGGCACCGCCCGCACCAGCTCGACATAGACCCGGTTGATCACACGTGCCGGCCGCTGGCTTGCCAGCCCGGGAAGCGCAACCAGAAGGCCGAGGATAATCGAGATCAGGATCGCTGTTACCGACAGCGCGATGGTGTAATACAGCCCGTCGAGGAGAAACAGCAGATTGCGCCGGCCGGCCGGGATCGAAGGGTTGACCACATACCAGCCCCAATTGCCGGAACAGCCGCCAAGGAAAGCGAGCACTGGAAAGAGCGCGAACGGGGATATCAGGCGTCGAAAGCTCATCTTCGCCCCCCCTAGTGCCGCAGGATCTGCTGCAGGAAAGTCCGGCAGCGCTCGCTCTCGGGCTTCGAGAAGAAGGTGTCTGGCGGCGCCATCTCGACGATCCTGCCATGATCCATGAACACCATCTGGTCGGCGACATGGCCGGCGAATCCCATCTCATGGGTCACGCAGATCATCGTCATACCGCTTCCCGCCAGTTCCTCGATCACTTCCAGAACCTCGGCGATCATCTCGGGATCGAGTGCCGATGTCGGTTCGTCGAAAAGCATGATCCGCGGCTCCATGCACAGCGCGCGGGCGATTGCCACACGCTGCTGCTGGCCGCCGGAAAGCTGGTGCGGATATTTGTCGATCTGTTCAGGAATCTTCACCCGCTCGAGATAATATTCGGCAAGCTCACGTGACTTTTGCGGATCAAGGCCGCGCGCCCGCACCGGACCAAGGGTCAGATTCTCGAGGATCGAGAGGTGCGGGAACAGGTTGAACTGCTGAAACACCATGCCGACGTTGTTGCGAAGGACAGCACGCGCCGCCGCCCCGTCATCCAGCGTGACTCCATCGATCGAGATTGCGCCCCGATCGTGCGTCTCGAGACGGTTGATGCAACGGATCAGCGTCGATTTGCCGGAACCGGACGGTCCGCAAATGACGATCTTCTGGCCGAGGCCAATATCGAGGCTGACATCGTCCAGCGCCTGAAAATCCCCGAAATATTTGTCCACATTGCGCAGGCTGATAAAAGCCGAGGCATCCGCAGCGGCCATCCCGCCCGAGCCTGCTGGCGATCTGGCGGGACATCTGGCTGTGAATCTGGCGGGGTGCGAATCGCGCATTGCGGGTCCCTGAAGATAACTGGCTTCCGGTCTGGAAAAAGGTCATGAAGGCGGTGCTGGAACGCAGTTATGTCGCCTTTCAGGCTGGATTTGCAAGGATAATGGTCTTCGGCAGTCGCTGGCCGCGAATATTATGAGTTATTGATTGACGACGTACGGCTACGAGTACACGCTGTTTTAGTGTGTTAACACCTACATATCTGACATGTCTGTTCTCGGGGGAGGTACATGGCAGCCTGGATAGAAATGATCGGTGATGCCGATGCTGGCCCTGCCTTGCGCGACGCCCTTGACCGCGCGCAGACACCGCATGGCACTGTCGACAATGTCATGCGGGTGCATTCGCTGCGCCCGAACACCATGCATGGCCATGTCACGCTGTACCGAGCAGCCCTGCATGATGACACAAACACCATTCCGACATGGCTTCAGGAAGCGGTCAGCTCCTATGTCTCGATCCTCAATGACTGTGCCTATTCCTATGCCAACCACTGGAAGAATGCAGCGCACCTGATCGGTGACGCCGCCCGCGCAAGCGAGATCGAGGCAGCCCTTCTGGCGCATAAGCCGGAACAGGCCTTCGAGGGCGCGGAACTTGCGCTGATGCGATATGCCGGAAAACTGACCCTGTCCCCCGGCGAGATGGTCGAGGCGGATGTGACTGCGCTTCGTGATGCCGGACTGGATGACGGTGCCATTCTCGAGGCCAACCAGATCATCTGCTACTTCAACTACGTCAACCGGAGCATCAACGGCCTCGGCGTCACAACGGCGGGGGACACTGTCGGCTATTACGCCGACTGATGTTTGGGGAAATGCCATGAATTACCAGACCAGGCCATTATTCGAAATTTCCCCGCTACCGGCCGGAACCCTGCGCACGGTCGACAGCGGCGCGGCAAACCTCATCGAGAGCTGCATCGGCGATGTTGCCGGGCTGACTGTGCTGGTGATCGCCGAGGACGCCAGATATGGCTGGTATGACGCGGCCGCGCCGCAGCTGGTGTGCGACGAGCTTGCGGCACGCGGCGCAGATGTCACCAAGATGGTGGTCGGGCTTCCAGACAACCAGCCGAACGCCGAGGTGCAGGCAGCGATGAACGCGGCCGACAGGGTGGTGTTCTTCTCGCGGCTCGGCGACCAGGGGCGGTTCAACTGGCACTATACAGGGCCACCCTGCGTGATGAGCTATGCGCTGGACGAGGCGATGCTGGAAAGTGGATATGGCCGCCTCGACCATCACGCGATGCGGATGATGAAGGCTGCCATCGACGAGGTCACACTGACAGCCGGACATATCGCCGTGACCTGCCCGCGCGGCACCGATTTCGAGGGGAGCCCCGCCGCCTCCGGCGCGCCGGGGACCGAGGTAGTCATAAGCCGGTTCCCGCTGGGCATTCCCAAGCCTGTCCTGAATGACGGCTTTCGCGGCAAGGCGGTGCTGACGAATTACCTGACGCCGACCGGGTCGCGGATTTATGATCCGGAATATCTTGCCCTCGACACGCCCGTCACCGCGCATTTCGAAGGCAACCGCATCACCAGCTTCACCGGCGCGCCGGATATGGTCGCGGCCGTCGAGGCGCATTACGCCGATGTGGCCGACAGGTTCGGGCTCGACGCCTACAACATCGATTCATGGCATGCCGGCATTCACCCGCTAATGGCCTATGAGGGCAGCGCCGCCGCCGACCCGCTGCGCTGGTCGGGAACGGTGTTCCAGCATCAGCGCATCCTGCATTTCCACACCTGCGGCACCGGCCCGCCTGGCGAGATTTGCTGGATGATCCTTGATCCGACGATCCGAATCAATGGTGTGGCACTGTGGGAAAACGGCAAGCTGCACCCCGAGAGGTTTGAGGCCACAGGCCGCGTGCTGGACGCCTTTCCGGAACTGGCCGCAGCCTTTGCGGCGCCGAGTGCGCCATGCGGCATAGACGGGTAGGTCCATGACCGACATCGAACAGGATTTCATCAGGGATTGCTGGTATGTCGCCGGATGGAGCGACGATTTCACCTATGCGCTGACGCCACTGCGTATCCTTGACGAGCCGATTGTCATTTTCCGGACAGAGACAGGTGTGCCGGCCGCACTCGAAGATGCCTGCCCGCACCGCAAGCTGCCGCTGTCGAAAGGCCGGCTGTCCGGCGAGACGGTGGAATGCGGCTATCACGGATTGACCTTCGAGCGCAGCGGCGCCTGTGTCCGCGCACCGACCCAGGACGGGCCGCCGCCGGCTGTAACCGTGCGGTCATACCCTGTCGAGGACCGCTGGGGGATTCTGTGGATCTGGATGGGGGATGCCGACAAGGCCGACCCGGACGAGATCTTCGAGATCCCGAATTATGACAATCCAGCATGGGGGCGCACGCAAGGCGGCAGCATGGATATCGCCTGCCACTATCTTTATGTCGTCGACAACCTTCTCGACCCGTCGCATGTGGCCTGGGTCCATGTCTCGTCCTTTGCCGGGGCCGGCACCGGCAACCTGCCACTCGATCTTGAAAAGCTGGATGACGGGATTGTCGTCTCGCGCTGGGTGATGGATGCACCGCCCCCGCCCTATTACCAGCCTATCCTGCCCTTCTCCGGTAATTGCGACCGCAAGCAGCATTACGAATGCCGCCTTCCCTCGACCGCGATCAACATGTCGGTCTACACCCGTGCCGGAACCGGCGGTGACAACGACAACCTGCCGGACGACGCGTTCCTGAACATCTCCTACAATTTCATGACGCCCATCGATGCTGACAACACACGGTATTTCTGGTTCCAGCATCGCAATTCGGACCCTGACAATCAGGACATCTCGAACCGGATGTTCGAGGGGGCCAAGGCGGCCTTCATCGAGGACCGGGACGTGCTGACCGAAGTTCACAAGGGCATGAAGACAAGCCGGACCCGCCACATCAATCTCGGCATCGATGCCGGTGCGATGCGTTTTCGCAAGATGGTCGAGAGACGCATCAGCGAGGAAAACACGACATGAACATGGGGGACCGGACAGCCAAGATCATCATTCTTCTTACCGGCTTCCCATAAATTCGTCCTGAGCGGTTGCAGAGACTGGTGGCAATGACCATCTGATTTTGTAATCCATTAAATGACAGATTGTCGCACCCTTTACATTTCTCAAACGGAGCCATCCAATGAAGTTTCTCAAGCTCGCCTTCACCGCCGCCGCGCTGGTTTGCGCCGCTGTGCCGGCCCATGCGCAAAACGCCCTGCAAGACATCCTGTCGAACGGCGTTCTCAAAGTCGGCACCACTGGCGACTGGAACCCGATGACCATGAAGGACCCGGCCACCAACAGCTATACTGGCTATGACATCGACGTCATGACCGAGCTTGCCAAGGACCTTGATGTGAAGCTGGAATTCGTCGCTACAGACTGGAAGACCCTCGTCAGCGGCGTTGTCTCCGGCAAGTACCACATGACTGGTTCAGCCTCGATTTCGCCAGCCCGCGCCAAGGCAGCCGGCTATTCGGACAGCTATTTCTCGCTGGCCACCGTGCCGCTGACGCTGAAGAAGAACGAGGGCAAGTTCACTGACTGGGCCGACCTCGACAAGGCTGAGGTAACTGTTGCAGCCACCCTCGGCACCACGCAGGAAAAGCAGGTGAAGCAGTTCTTCCCGAACGCCACCCATAAGATCGTCGAGGCCCCGGCCCGTGACTTCCAGGAAGTTCTGGCCGGTCGCGCAGACGCGCATATCACCTCGAATGTCGAGGCCTACAAGCTCGTCGCCAAATACCCGCAGATGATGGTCGTACCGGTTTTGGCGCCGAAGGCACCAACTCCGATCGCGATGCTTCTGCCGCAGGGCGACCAGGTGTGGATCAACTATGTGAACACCTGGATCAAGCTGAAGACCGAGCGCGGTTTCTTCGACTCGCTTGGCAAGAAGTGGCAGCTGTCCAACTGACGCTTGCCTGAAACAAGGAAAGGCGGGACCCTGTCCCGCCTTTTTTTGTCGACGCCCCTCACGCCGCCTTCTACAGGGACAACCCATGATCACCCTCTATAACGTTCCGGTCAGCAGCTATGGCGCCAAGGTGCGCATCATCCTCGCGCATAAGCGGATCGAATGGACCGAGCTTGCCCCGCCGGACGGATATGGCAGCGCGGCCTATCGCGCGGTCATCCCGTCGGGCACCGTGCCGGCAATCATCGACGGTGATCTGAAGCTGGCCGATTCCGAGGCCATTGCCGAATATCTGGATGAAGCGCACCCGACGCCGGCGATGATGCCAGAAGACGCCGCGGCGCGCGCCCACGCCAGGGAAATATCACGATTCCACGACACCCGGCTGGAACCGATCC
>JAKMFG010000033.1 GCA_022425565.1 Alphaproteobacteria bacterium | reverse complement strand
CCATATATAAACCATGATCGCCGCAAGTGAGCAGATCACGGCAAGGATGCCCTTCTCCGCCAGTTCCGCGCCGACAGTCGGGCCGACAAATTCGGTCCTGCGCACATCGTAATCGGTGCCAAGTGTCTCTGTGATCAGCTCGATGGCGGCGATTTGCGCCTTTTCATCGCCGTCCTGCCGTTGGACGCGGACAAGGATATCGGTCTCGCTACCAAAACTCTGGAGGCTGATATCACCAAGGCCGAGATTATCGAGGTCCGAGCGCAAACCGCCGATTTCGGCCGGCCCCTCGGTGTTTCGCGCCTCGATCAGGATACCGCCCCTAAAATCGATGCCGAGGTTCAGGCCGATGATTGTGAACATCGCTATCGACGCCGCAACCAGGAGGCCCGAGAAGCCGAGTGCCGACAGGCGCAGCTTCAGAAAATCGATCTTTGTTTCGCTTGGTACGAGTTTCAGCCGCATGGACCCACTCCTAGAGAACCAGCTCGCGCGGACGTTTCCGCTCGAGCCAGATAATGATCAGCATCCGGGTCACCATCACGGCTGTAAACAGCGAGGTGACGATACCGATGGCGAGAGTGACGGCAAATCCGCGGATCGGCCCGGAACCAAACCCGTACAGGAACAGTGCCGCAAACAGGGTGGTCAGATTTGAGTCGATAATGGTCGAGATCGCGCGCTGGTAGCCGCCCTCGATGGCTGCCATGACATTCCTGCCACGACGCAGCTCTTCGCGGATGCGCTCGAACACAAGGACATTCGCATCGACCGCCATACCCATGGTCAGGACGATGCCGGCAATGCCCGGAAGCGTGAGTGTCGCTTGAATAAAGGACAATGTGCCAAGGATCAGTGTGATGTTCACCGCAAGCGCGATGTTGGCAAGAACACCAAAAAAGCCATAGCTGAGAATCATGTAGATGATCACGAGCATCAGGCCGACAATCACAGCCACCTGACCGGCAGCGACCGAGTCGGCACCAAGGCCCGGGCCAATGGATCTTTCCTCCATCACGATCAGCGGCGCGGGCAATGCACCCGCACGCAGGATCAGTGACAGCTCATTCGTCTCGGCAACAGTGAAGCTGCCGGTGATCTGACCGTTGCCAAAAATCTGCGACTGGATGGTGGGCGCCGAAACGACCCTGTCATCAAGCACGATGGCAAATGGCCGGCCAATATTGGCACCGGTCACCCGGCCGAATTTCTTCGCACCTTCGGCATTCAGCGTGAAACTCACCGCCGGCTGGTTGTTCTGGTCAAAACTTGCCTGCGCAGTTTCCAGCAGCTCACCGCTGACCATGATCCGCTTTTCGACGACGAAATACTCACCATCATCGCTGTCACTCGGCAGCAGAACGGTACCGGGCGGGACCCGGCCACGCGATTTTGCCTCTACTCCCGTGATCGAGGTGTCGACAAGCTGGAATGTCAGCTTCGCGGTACGGCCAAGAAGACGCTTGATCTCCTCGGGGTCATCCACGCCAGGAAGCTGGACAAGGATGCGGTCGGCACCCTGCCGCTGGATGACGGGTTCCTTTGTGCCGTCGGGGTCGATCCGGCGGCGGATAATCTCGATCGACTGCTCAAGTGTCGATGTCTGAAGCGCCACAAGGCCCGGCTCATTATATTCGATACGGAACTCGCCGCCCTCATCGACAATATCGACAAACCGGCTGAATTCCTGAAATACAGTGCGCGCCTCGGTTGTATCACCGGTGTCACGCAGCTTCACGCGGACCTGAGAATTGCGGACGTCCAACCCGCTGAACCTGATCTTCCTGCTGCGAAACTCCTGCCGGATGGTTTCTGCAACACTCTCGAGCCGCTCTTCAACGACAGCGTCCATATCGACACGCAGAAGAAGATGTGATCCCCCCTGGAGGTCAAGGCCCAGATTGATCTTCTGGCCAGGCAGGATCCCGCCGCCTTCCCGGTCACCCGGCAACAGGTTCGGCGCGGCATAGATGATGCCAAGCGCCGCCACCAGAATGACAAGAGTCTTTTTCCAGGCTTCAAACTGCAGCATGGTCGGATGCTTTCCTCAGATGAGAACGGACTGCCGGGACGTGCCGGCACACCGAATCATTTCTTTGCGTCGGCCTTTGGCTCGGTCTTGTCACGGACGTCGGCGATCATGGCGCGTACGACATTCACCTTCACGTCCTTGGCGATCTCCACCTCGACAGTCTCACTGTCCTCGACAGCCCGCACGATTGTGCCGGTAAGACCGCCATTGGTAATGATCTTGTCGCCACGGCCCACTGCCGCGATCATTTGCTTGTGCTGTTTGGCACGCTTTTGCTGCGGCCTGATCAGCAGGAAATAGAAGATGATCATCACAAGGATGATCGGCATGAGGCCGAGGCCGCCTTCGGCAAAGCCACCGGACTGTGCAAACGCAGGTGTAATCAGCATGTTGTCTTAGCTCCACATACGGGGTTTTCAAGCTGCCTGCACCATAAACACCCTGATCCAGATGGGCAATAAACATCCCTTGGAATATGTGTCTTTCATCTGTCCCGCCACGAGTTTTATACAGGTCTTGCTTATTGTTCCGTCTGTTCGACCCTGATAGATTTCCGTCATGACCAAACCCGATACCGATTCAAAGTTTCTTGAGCATCTCGAGCGCATTGCCAATGCACTGGAAAAGCACAGTCCGACAGACCCGACACCGGCAGACCTGGAGCCGGCCTCCGCCTATGTGTGGAACCGCGCGCGGCGTCGCCTGACACCCGTCACCAAGGTCAACCGCGTCGATCTGCGACTGCTCTGCGGCATTGACTACCAGCGCGATACGCTGCTTTCCAACACGATTGCCTTTGTCCGCGGACTGCCTGCAAACAATGCCTTGTTGTGGGGCGCACGCGGGACCGGAAAGTCTTCGCTGGTCAAGGCAGTACACGGCACCGTCACTGATCGGGGCATGGATTGCGCGCTTGTCGAAATCCACCGCGAGGATATCGACGACCTGCCCTTCCTGATGGCCTATCTGGCCCAGATCGATCGCCGCTTCATCGTCTATACGGATGATCTGACCTTTGACCAGGGCGACAGCAGCTACAAATCGCTGAAGGCGGCTCTCGACGGCGGTGTCGAGGGGCGACCGGACAATGTGATCTTCTACGCCACCTCGAACCGGCGCCACTTGATGCCGCGGCAGATGATCGAGAACGAGCGTTCAACGGCGATCAACCCGTCTGAAAGTGTCGAGGAAAGTGTATCCCTGTCGGACAGGTTTGGACTGTGGGTCGGGTTTCACTCGATTGATCAGGACACATTCTTCGAGATCATCGAAGGATATGTGTCACATTTCGGGATCAATGCGGACGAGGCAGATGTGCGCCGCGATGCGCTTGCATGGTCAATGGAGCGCGGGTCACGATCCGGCCGGGTCGCCTGGCAGTTCATCATCGATCTTGCGGCGCGCACCGAAACTGACATCACCAAGGTCAAATAACGCCTGTTGGCGGAGTGTGATCAGGCAATCAGCGCGCGCGGGTCGACCGGTTCACGGGACTTGCGGATCTCAAAATGAAGCTGCGGCGTATCCACCTTGCCGGTCAGACCGACGGTGGCAATCTGCTGGCCGGCGTCGATGACGTCGCCTTCACGCACCATCACATCACCAAGATGGGCATAGGCGGTAATGATCCCGCCTTCATGCTTCACAAGCACCAGCGTGCCGAATGACTTGATCTCGCGGCCGACGAAAGCAACCGTGCCGCGGGCAGAGGCGCGTACCACCGCCCCCTCATTCGCGGCGATATTGACCCCGTCATTATGGACACCGCGCGCTGCAGGGCCGAATTCAGTGATGATTTCACCCTCGACCGGCCACCGAAACGCGCCTGAGCCGGATGGGGCAACGAACCGCTTCCGCGGGGCGTTGGCGGGCTTTTGGACCACCTTCGGTATCGTAGCCGCAGCAGTCGAAGTGGCGTCCGGCGCTGCATCAAGGACTGAGAAGTCAAGGCTGGCGGGCAGAATCAGCCGCTGGCCAACGATCAGCTCGAACGGAACATCGAGACCGTTTGCCTCAGCCAGCTGGTACTGGCTGACGGCGTAACGCTGCGAAATGGAATAGATGGTGTCTTCCGGACCAACCACATGGGTACGCTGCGGTGTGATCCGCAGCTGCTGTCCGGCAAACACAGTGTAGGGTGGGCCGATCTGGTTGTCCGTCACGATGGATGTTGGCGGCACACCGTATCTCGCCGCAAGCGCGAAGATGGTGTCTCCCTCGCGCACCGTCACCATGCCGTCCGGCGGCACAGCCTCAACCGGTTGCCGCAATGGTGCCACGATCAGTGGCGCAGGCGTGTCGCGTGTCAATGACAGGTTCGGGACACCACACCCGCCAAGCGTCAGCGGCGCCAGTACCACCAGAACCATTAGCGGCTGAAGGAAGTGAGCGCGTGTCGGTGCCATCTGCATTCCTGTCATTGATTAGCCTTCAACCAGAGGGACGAACCTGACCGGCAGCAGCTCCTGCCTTTCAAACCCCTCCTCCGTCCGGCGGATGACAACCAGCGACTGTTCGCGGTCGCGCCCTTCCGGTGCCACCATGATGCCGCCAGTCTTAAGCTGATTCAACAATATTGCCGGAATCTCGGGCGGCGCACAGGTCAGGATCACCCGGTCGAACGGCGCTCCTTCGGGCCACCCTTTCGCGCCATCACCATATTTTGAAGTCACGTTGGTGATTCGCAGCTTCCTGAACCGGTTCTCTGCCTCAACCAGAAGCGGGCGTAATCGCTCGATGCTATACACACGGCGGCAGAGGAAAGACAGGATGGCTGCCTGATAACCGCTACCCGAGCCGATTTCCAGAACGCGTTCACGCCCGGTCAGTTCCAGTGCGGCCGTCATACGGGCTACTATATAGGGCTGGCTGATCGTCTGTTCGAGCGCGATTGGCAGCGACGCATTCTCATAGGCATGCTGGTTCAGCGCCGTTGGCACGAACAACTCGCGCGGCACACGTTCCATGGCGGACAGAACGTTGGCCTCAACCACGCCCAACCCGCGAAGCGTCATGAATAGACGCGCTTTCTCATGTTGAAAGTCCTGCATGGTCCCGCCGGCATCATGTGACGCAAGCCGCGCGACCCAGGCTCTGCTCTATCACGTGTCTAGAATTTAACGCTTTTGAGTTCGGCCTGAATCCGTTCGGCGGTGATATCCATACCCAAAGAGGTGAGCGATATCCAGCCTTCATCCATCACGGCGCGGTCGCTTCCCGGAATTGTCTTGTCGTGCGCCAGCATGGGGCCGAGCCGGAAGCTGCCCGGGGTTTCGCCATCGATTACCTGATCGCCGAATTTATGCCTGTCCAGCGTTGCCGGCATAATCCCGCGCACATCCCCTGGTGCAACGGGCGGAAAATTCACATTCATGATGGTGCGCGGGGCGACGCCGATCTCGAGAATGTGCCTGATCACACGTTCGCCATGTTCGGCGGCGGCAGCAAAATCGTCACGCGACGTACGACCATTCCGCTGTGACAGTGCGATGGCCTGAACACCCATCAGCGAAGCTTCCATCGCCGCAGCAATGGTACCGGAATAGAGCACATCATCTGCAACATTCATTCCGGCATTGATCCCCGACAGCACCAGGTCCGGCTTGCGGTCCAGCACCTTGGCCATACCCATGATGACACAGTCGCTCGGCGTTCCCGAACAGGCGAACCGGTTATCGCCGTGCGACTCGATAATGACATCATTGTGGAGTGTGATGGCCCGTGACATTCCCGACCGGTTGCTGGTGGGTGCGATGACCCAGACATCGTCGGATAGCCGCGCAGCGATCTCCTCGAGAATGGCAATGCCGATGGCATCAAGGCCGTCATCATTGCTGATCAGGATACGACCGACAGACGCGGCGCTGGACATCGACATAAACTCACTCCGGAACAGGAATTAAACACATCAAAAAGACCGGGCGCCGACAACGCCATCTGCCGGTCACAGGGACGAAATTACATCACATCCCATATAGCCATGGAGAACCTCAGGAAGACGAACGGACCCATCCTGCTGCTGACCGTTCTCAAGAACCGCAATCATGGTACGCCCGACAGCAAGACCGGACCCGTTGAGAGTATGGACAAACTGCGTATTGCCTTCGGCATCGCGGAAACGGGCTTTCATCCGGCGGGCCTGAAACGGACCACAGTTCGAGCAGGACGAAATCTCACGATACATGCCTTTGCCGTCGGCCTGCCCGGGAAGCCAGACTTCGATGTCATATGTCTTGCGCGCGCCGAAACCGGTGTCGCCTGTGCACAATGTCATCACACGGTACGGCAGGCCGAGCCGCTGCAGGATGGCTTCGGCGCAACCTGTCATGCGCTCATGTTCCGCACTGGACTCGTCCGGGTGCGTGACACTCACCATTTCGACCTTCGAAAACTGGTGCTGACGGATCATGCCACGCGTGTCGCGCCCGGCGGCACCAGCCTCTGACCGGAAGCAGGGTGTATGGGCGGTGAATCGCATCGGCAGCTGGTCAGCCTGCCAGATTTCATCAGCCGCGATGTTGGTTAGCGGTACCTCAGCCGTCGGGATCAGCCATTTGTCATCGGCGCGAAACAGATCCTCGCCAAATTTTGGCAGCTGGCCGGTACCCGTCATTGCCGAACTGTTCACAAGGAACGGCGGCAGCGTTTCCTGATAACCGAATTCGCTCGTGTGCGTGTCGAGCATGAATGCCGCCAGCGCCCGTTCAAGCCGAGCCAGCTGCCCGCGAAGAAGGACAAATCTCGCACCCGAGAGCTTCGCCGCCGTGGAAAAATCCATCTGGCCGAGCCCTTCGCCCAAAGCGACATGGTCCCGCGGGGTAAAATCGAAAGACGGAATATCGCCCCAGCTTCGCAGCAGGGCGTTGTCATCCTCATCCGCGCCGTCCGGCACCTCGGCATCGAGGATATTCGGAAGCTCCAGCAGCACAGTCTCGAGGCTGGCTGCAAGTGTGCCTTCCTCTTCCTCGAGTTCAGGCATCCTTGCCTTGATTTCATTGACCTCGGCAATCAGATCGTCGGCATCCTCGCCCTTCCCCTTACGCATGCCGATTTCCTTGGAGGCGACATTGCGCCGGGACTGCATGTCCTGAATCTGGCCCTGCAGGACACGCCGCCTTGCGTCGCTCTCGAGAATGGAACCGGACTGAGGCTCAAGTCCACGGCGCGCCATGGCAGCATCGAATACATCGGGATTTTCACGGATAAAGCGGATGTCGTGCATCTTTCAGCCTCGTCTCATCGGGATTGCGGCTTTGCCGGACGTCAGTTGGCCGGCTCGTCATAAGGTTCGGGAGCCAGTATCTTCGCGCCAAAAATCGAAAGCTCGTACAGCGCAATGATAGGCAGTGCCAGAAGCAGTTGCGAGACCACATCCGGCGGTG
>JAKMFG010000003.1 GCA_022425565.1 Alphaproteobacteria bacterium | reverse complement strand
ATCCCGGCCCGTTCAGCAGCGCCTCAATGGCTTCATCGGCACGCTGGTCCCAATTGGTCGACATTTTATTCATGAGAGCATCCATTCATGCGCCGGATCGTTTTTGAACTTCCAGATACGCTTCGGCCCGGCCATGACGTTGAGGTAATAGCTCTCATAGCCATGCGGGGCGCCTACCGGGTGATAGCCTCGCGGGACCAGCACCACCGTCCGGTCCTCGGCGGCCATGGTCTCGTCAAGTTCCCGGCTGTCATCATAGACCCGGTGCAGGACATAGCCCTGCGGCGGGTTCACACGATGGTAGTAGGTTTCTTCAAGATAGGATTCTTCAGGCAGATTATCCGTGTCGTGCTTGTGTGGCGGATAGGATGACCAGTTGCCGGCAGGCGTGATCACCTCGACCACAAGCAGGCTGTCGGCAGGCTCGGTCTCGGGAAGGATGTTGCAGACATGCCGCACATTCGATCCCGTGCCGCGCGTCTCGAGCGGCATGTTCTGCGACCCGATCAGGCGCGGCGGCAGCTTGCCCTCGGTCCCGGGGGCACGGCAAACGGCGAGTTCGGAATCGCTGCCAGCCTCGACCCGCCATGCGGTTTTCATCGGCACATAGACAGATTGCGGCGCGACCTTGTCGAACACGCTGGCACGCCCCTGAAGCATGCCTGTATCTAGATCGCCGGCGAAGATCCGCGCACTGCCTGACAGCAGGACGAGGCAGATTTCATCGCCCGTGCCGCCTGATTCAACACTACCGCCTGCGGTGATGTCATGCAGCCCAAAGCCGACATGCGACCACCCGGCCGATGCCGGGGTCACATCATGTATCGGGCCGTTGCCACTCAGATCGGGTTGCAGAAGCAGGTTCGACATTCCTATTCACCCCGCATCAGCTGACGCTTCTTGCCGTCGATCCAGCCTTTATAGGCACTTGCCACCTCGGGCCGTTCCGAGACTTCGGGAACGCCGACTTCCCACCAGCTCCCGCCGGCGGCGGTCGATGGCCCCGGATCGGTATCAATGACGATGACATCGACACCGTCACGGCCGATCGCCCCGGCTGTCATGCTTTCGAGTTCGTCAATCGAGCCTGCTTTCTGCGCGCGCGCGCCCATCGAGGCGGCATGCGCCACAAAATCAATCTCGGGCAGCACTTCGTGATGGGAATCAACAAACAGGTTATTGAAGGCGGCACCACCGGTACCGGCCTGCAGCCTGTTGATGCAGCCAAAGCCGCGGTTGTCGGTAATGATCAGCGTCATCCGCGTTCCCATCATCACCGCAGTGGCCAGTTCGGCATTCAGCATCAGGTAGGACCCGTCTCCGGCAAAGACCACATTCGGGCGGTCCGGTGCCGCCATATCGACACCGATGCCAGCGGCCACCTCATACCCCATGCAGGAAAAGCCGTATTCCATATGGTAACCGTCAACAGCACCGACCTGCCATAGCTTATGAAGCTCGCCAGGCATCGACCCAGCAGCACCGACGACGATGGTTTCAGCCGGGCAGGCCCGGTTCACCGCCCCAATGACCTCGGAATCCGAGGGCAGGCTGTTGCTGTCCGAAGGCGCACGGCAGACGACGTCTACGGCATCTGTCCAGCCTTGCCACTCACCGGCAATTTCCGAGTGGTAGGCATCATCGGTCCTGTAGCCCGCCATGCCGACCGCAACGGCCTCAATGCCGGTCAGCGCGTCGGCCATCAGCGGCATCGCGCCATGCTTGACCAGGTCATGCGGCTGCACATTCAGCGCCACCACCTGTCCCGAGATCAGGCTGTTCGAGCCGGTGGTGAAATCCTGAAGACGGCTACCAACGGACAGCACGACATCCGCCTTCGCAGCCAGATTGTTCGCCGCCGACGCACCGGTGACGCCGAGCGAGCCGACATACATGGGGTGAGATTCGACAAGGCTGGACTTGCCGGCCTGTGTCGCCGCAACGGGAATACCGGCAGCCTCGGCAAAGGCGGTCAATGCCTGTGACGCGCCGGAATAACGAACACCGCCACCAGCGATAATCATCGGGCGCTTGGCGGATTTCAGGGTCTCTATCGCACGCGACAGCTCCCCCGCGTCAGGCGAAATCCGGCGCATATGCCAGACATGCGGCGCGAAGAAACTCTCGGGATAATCCCATGCCTCGGCCTGGACATCCTGGCACAGGCCGAGTGTCACCGGCCCGCAATCCGCCGGGTCTGTTAGCACCGACATGGCTTTTGGAAGCGCCTGAAGAAGCTGTTCGGGACGGGTGATGCGGTCGAAATAGCGCGACACCGGCCGCAGGCAGTCATTTGCCGAAACGGTACCGTCGGCAAAGCTCTCGACCTGCTGCAGCACCGGGTCCGGCGCGCGGGTGGCAAAGACATCACCGGGAAGCAACAGCACCGGCAGGCGGTTCACATGCGCCAGCGCCGCGGCGGTGGCAAGATTGGTCGCGCCAGGGCCGATCGAGGTGGTCACCGCCATCATCCGTCGACGCTACTTCTGCTTGGCATAGGCGACAGCGATATGCGCCATCGACTGCTCGTTATGACCACGATAGGTCGGCAGCTCGTCACGCACGCCGTAAAGCGCCTCGCCGAGACCGGCGACATTGCCATGTCCGAAGATGCCCCAGACACCGGCAAAGGCAGGCTCGAGGCTGCCGTCGAGCTGCTCGATGCTCTGCGCCGTCATCCAGCGCGTCAGAGCCTGTGACATCGTCAAACGAACAGTTGCCATGATTTCCTCCTATATTCCCCTGGCAGCCATCAGGCAGCGTTATCCCAGGCTTCAATCAGCTGGCCGTAGACAGCTGTCATCATCTGTTGTGCGGCATCATCGCCGATCTCGCCAGCAAACCAGGCCTGTGCCGCCTTGCTGAAGATCGTCCGGCCGATGGCAAATCCATTCACCAGCGGCTCGGTGCGTGCGATGGCCAGTACCCGGCAGAGATGCTCTTCCGGCATCTCCTTGCCAAGAACAATGATCCCCTGAAGATGGGGGTCGTTCGCGCGCACGATGTCGCCGGCGGCAGTCCAGAAGCCTTTATCCTCAACCGGCTCCAGCTTCCACCAGTCGGGCGCGACCCCCAGATCATAATAGCGCTGCATCAAGGACAGGATCTGGTCCGGCGCCATGGCATTGCCACGGTTGCCACTGATGATCTCGAACAGGAATTCATGCCCGGTCCGTCGGCAGGCATCGGCAAGCCGCACAATTTCCCGCTCGTTATAGGCGATCAGGTCTGCCGGATCGTCGGCGCGGATCGGCGCAAGCACCTTGACGCAATGATTGACCGGCCATTCGGCAAGGCGGCTTCCAAGGTCAGGACCTTCTTCGAAGGCCATCGGGAATACACCGGATTGCTCGATCGGCCGACCAGTCCAGATATCATGGTCCGACGCGGCATGGAGCGCTGACCGGCCAAGCCTGTCATCTACCAGAAGACCAACCCCATCATGCAAGGCTGCCGTTTCTGTAACAGCTTGCAGGGCGATCAGCTTGAACCGGTCGATATCCGCCTCTGCCTTGCCGTTGGCCGCAGCCATCTCGACAAACTGGCTTCGGTGGTCAAAGGCAAAGGCCAGAAGCCGGTCATGCCGCCGGCGCCGTGTGGTCGCCCAGTGAATCTGTTCGAGCCGTCTGTCCTTGCGAAGGGCGAATTCCTCGCTGCCAGTCTCGATCATGTGACGGAGTTCGGTCTGCGACGGGTATGAGGGCGCACATCCGTGGCGCGACACGGCCAGCGCCCCACAAATATTCGCATAGAGCGCGCAATTCGCCGCCTGCTCCCCGCGCAGCCACCCCGACAGGAACCCAGCCATGAAACCGTCACCGGCACCAAGCACGTTGAACACCTCAATCTCGCGCACCGGTGAAGCAACCCCGCTGTCCCAGCCGTCGATGTCGCCTTCAAAGACGACACAGCCAAGGGGACCACGCTTGCAGACCAGCGTTGCGCCAGTGAGGCTGCGGGCCGCCTGAAGCGCCGCAAGCGTGTCGGTGGTGCCGCCGGCGATGTGCCATTCCTCTTCGGTGCCGACGATCAGGTCACAATGTGGCAGGACAGTCTGGAGATGGACCGTCACCCGCGCACTTTCAGCAAACCGGCTCTCGCCATCCGCGTGCCCGCCAAGAGCCCAGAGGTTTGGCCGGTAATCAATATCGAAAGCCACCTTACGGCCAGCCTCTCGCGCCATGCGCATCGCCGCGAAGCTGGCACCGGCGACAAGGTCGGTGCTGAAATGTGTTCCAGTGACAAGAACCGCCTTCGCCGAGGCAATGAAGTCCGGATCGATATCAGCTTCCGAGATCGCCATATCAGCGCAGTTCTCGCGATAGAAAATAAGCGGAAACTTTGCGCTGTCACGGATACCGAGGATCACCAGAGCCGTCAGCCGAGCCGGATCGGTAATCACATGGCTTGTCTCGACACCCTCACCTTCAAGCGTCTCGCGGATGAAGCGTCCCATATGTTCATCGCCAACTCGGGTGATGAGTGCCGATTTCAGCCCAAGCCTGGCGCAACCGACGCTGATATTGGTCGGGCTGCCGCCGATATATTTGGAAAAGCCCGACATGTCTTCGAGCCTGCCGCCGACCTGACCACCATAGAGATCGACGGATGAACGACCAATACAGATCACATCCAGCGCCGGATCACGCATTCCTGACGTCCTTGTCACGCTTCAGCCCGGTCTCGATGGCAAGATACTGGGCAAGGTTCATCGTCGCGCATAGCGACCGGAACCCGAAGATGTTCTCCTCGGTCACGAGAAGCGTCGTGTCCAGGGCCGCCGGACTGACCATGGTATCAGTGATGCTTATAATTTTTACCCCCCGACTGGCGGCTTCCTGTGCCAGCTTGACCGTTAGCTCGCCATAGGGTGCAAAACTGACAACCAGCAGCACATCGCGAGGACCTACCAGGTTGAGTTCGCGCATAGCCTCGGCCGGCGCCTCACGAAACTCCTGCGAGCGGATGCCGAGCTTTGTCAGCACATAGCTCATATAGACAGTCACCGGCTTGGCCCGCCCACCCGCGGCAAACCAGATCGTCTCGGCATCCGTCAGCTTCCGGACAGCGGTTTCAAGGTGCTCCATGGAAACGGTGTTCGACAGCCGGTTGATCGATTCAACTGCAGACACCGACAGAGCCTCGAAATGGTCTGCCGGATCGACGTCCGCCATATCGGAAAGCCGGCTCGCATATTGCGGCCAACTGCTTCGAACCTGCTGGCGGAACAACGCCTGCATCTGGCTGAAGCCATCAAACCCGAGTGTTTGCGCAAAACGCACGAAAGCCGATGTGGCAATGTCAGTTTCCGCAGCAAGCTCTGCCAGCGTCGAAAGGGCAATCGCCTCCGGATGACCAAGCACGAAATTGCCGATTTCACGAAGCCGCTTCGGCATGTTTGCATGCTGCTGCTCGATCTGTGTCATCAGTTGATCGAGGGTCTCCGGCTTTGCCGTGACCAAAGCGGCGTCCATGTTCAACCTCCTCCCCCTGAAGGCGTTAGTCGGCAAGCTCCTTGGCGAGATCGCCGATCTCCGCACCACCTGCCATCAAGCGCTTGATATCGTCCCCTTCAAGCTCTTTCGACGTGCCACGACCGATAACCTCGCCAAGGCTGAGGAAGGTAAACCGGTCGGCGATGAGGCGCGCATGGATTTCATTGTGTGTGATGAGAATGATGGCAATATCGCCGAGTTTCTGTACTTTTCGGATGGTTTTCAGCACTTCCATCTGCTGCTTCTGGCCAAGCGCTGAGGTCGGCTCGTCAAGAATCAGCACCTTCGCACCAAAATAAATCGCACGGGCGATGGCAAGCGTCTGGCGCTGGCCACCCGACATCGTGCCTACAGGCTGGTTCGGATCGGCAACATTGATGCCGATCTTGGCCATTTCCTCGGTGGCGATGCGGTCCATCTCGTCCATCTTCAGCAGGCCGAAGGGGCTGGAGAAATGGGTTATCTCCCGCCCAAGGAAGAAGTTGCGCGTTACCGATGTCAGCGCATTCAGCGCGAGGTCTTGATAGACGGTGCCGATGCCGGCATTGGTTGCGTCACGTGGCGAGGCGAACGAGACCGGCTGGCCCTCGACAATGATCTCGCCGTCAGTGGGTTTGAACACACCCGAGAGAATTTTGATCAAAGTCGATTTGCCGGCACCATTGTCGCCAAGAAGAGCGTGCACCTCACCCGGATATACCGTCAGGTCCACTCCGTCCAGCGCGGTGAAGGAGCCAAACTTTTTCACCAGCCCTCTGGTCTCGATAAGCGGTGTTGTTGCGTTATCAGCCATATCAGAGCGTACCCATAATGCGCTTGCGGATGTTCTCGTTTAGCAACGCCGAGGCGATGATCACGAGTCCGAGGAAGACGCGGTAGAAGGATCCGTCGATCCCGGGAATGTAGAAGAAAGCTTCCTTGGCGAGACCAAAAATGAACGCGCCGACGATGATGCCTACGACCGTGCCGAACCCGCCGGTCATCACGATACCGCCGATGACAGCTGCCGCGATGGCTTCCAGTTCTTTCAGGTTACCCTTGGCCGCATCGGCGGTGTTCACCTCGAAAACCTGACAGGTTGCGAAGATCGTCGCGCAGAAGGCCGAGAAGACGAAGAGCGATATCTTCACCCGGTCCGTCGGCACGCCGTTGGCCTTGGCAGCCTGAAGGTTGCCACCTGTGGAATAAATCCAGTTGCCTGCCTGAGTACGGCTGAGCACGACATAGCAGAGGATCGCCAGGATCACCCAGATCATGACACAGCTATACAGGCCCGGCGCAAACTGGTTGCCGAAATTATTGGTGTTCCAGTCGACAGGGAAATACAGGAAGTCAAAGATTGGCTCGAGGATGTCGCCGCCAAAGAAATTCGCAATCGGCCGTGCCGAGCTGATCGAGTCGATATAGGCACGTGCCACATCGATATCGGTGATTTCCTTGGGAACAGCCGGGTTCACCACAAAGGTATCGATCTTGTTGCGGATGGTTTCGGCCATCGTGTCGTTACCGGATTCAATGGCGTTCTCGAGCGCCCGCTCAAGTGGCTTCACGCCCTTGGTCGCCATGATCTGTGTCTTCGCATCGGCAACACGTTGGGCGGTGTATTCAAGCCGTTCGGTAATGCTTGCGACTGTATCGGCGGGGACGTCCTTCAGGATCGCCATGAGATCCGCCTCGGGAAGCGCTTTTGCCGCGTCTCGCTCCAGCTCGCCATGGCCGGGGACATCAATGATGTTCTTCATGTCGGGGAGTTCCGTCACCGTCGTCGCCCCCTTGGTCTGGTCAGGACGATGGTTAAAGGCACGAAGCGATACTTCTGTTAGACCCCGCAGGAAGAACAGGCCACCAAGCGTCACGATAAACGACGGCAGGCCGGAGCGCACCACGATGTAACCCTGCAGCCAGCCAAAAAACAGCG
>JAKMFG010000321.1 GCA_022425565.1 Alphaproteobacteria bacterium | reverse complement strand
CAGGAAACTGGCTCCGACGACTTTCAGGCGATACAGTCCTTCTGTGACGCCAAAAAAATAATCCAATAAAACAATTTGTTATTTTAGGCTATCGACTTGATGGCCCACACTGGCACGGTCCTTGCCTTGATGCTGCAGACGGCGTCATCAAGGGAGTTATGCCATGCCAGTCCAGCCTGTCATTTCGCTAGAGCAGATTGTCATCATCGTGGCATTCCTGATGCTGCTGATTGCACTGATGTGGATGATCAAGCGCAATCGTGGCGGCATTTCCAGCCGGCTCCACCCGGCGCGCCGCATGCAGCATCTCGAGGATCTTTCCCTTGCCCCGCAACAGCGCCTCCATCTGATTGAAGTCGATGGCCGCACCTTTCTTGTCCATGCCGGAAAGGGACATGCCGCCAGCTTTATTGCTGTTGACGGCGACCCGGGAGAGGGTGCGCAACAAGTTCCTTCGAAGCAGGCGGTCGGCAAAGCTGCCAAGACACCACAGGCATCGGATTCGGGAAAGACCGCCAAGGTGAAACCCGCGGCGCCGGCTGCGCCAAAGAATGCCTTTGCTGCCGCAATTGCCGCGGCGCGTCGTAACAACCCGTCACTGGGGTTCGGCAAATGAACCCGTCTCCATTTTACAATGTCATGCGTCTCGCCGGGCTTGCCGGCCTGACCCTGATGGCGCTGCTGCCGTTCGAGGCCGCCTTTGCCCAGGCCGCCGGCATCCCCGCCTTCAATGTCAGCGAGGGCGACGGCGGGGCCACCTATTCCCTGTCCCTGCAGATTCTCGCGCTGATGACGGCGCTGACCGTCCTGCCATCGCTGGTTCTCGGGATGACGTCCTTCACCCGTATCATCATCGTGCTGTCGATCCTGCGTCAGGCGATGGGAACGCAGCAAACACCACCGAACCAGGTACTGGTGGCGATTGCGCTGTTCCTGACCCTGTTCATCATGGCACCGACCCTGACGACGCTGAACAACGAGGTGCTGACGCCCTATTTTGATGGCGCCATGCCTGCCGAAGCGGCGCTCGCCAATGGCAGCGAGATCATGAAACGCTTCCTCGTCCAGAACACGCGGGTCAACGATCTGATCATGTTCACCGAGATGATGGGCGACCAGCCCTATGCCTCGGCCGAGGATGTGCCGCTGAACGTGCTTCTTCCGGCATTCATCACTTCGGAGCTGAAGACGGCGTTCCAGATCGGCTTCCTGCTGTTCCTGCCATTCCTGGTGATCGACATGGTGATCGCCTCGACCCTGATGTCGCTCGGCATGATGATGCTGAGCCCGATGCTGGTGGCGCTTCCCTTCAAGCTGCTGCTGTTTGTGCTGGTTGACGGCTGGGCGATGACCGTCGGTTCGCTCGTCGCCACCTATTCCATCACCTGACCTACCGACAGGAGAAACAGAGCCATGGGTTTTGATGCAAATGTGGAATTCCTCCGGATCGCTTTCTGGCAGATCCTGATCACGGCCGGTCCGCTTCTGGGCATGGCGCTGGCGATCGGTCTTCTGATCGGTATCATCCAGGCCGCTACTTCGATCAACGAGATGACCCTGAGCTTTGTGCCAAAGCTGATTGTCGTCGTGCTGACATTCGGATTGCTGTCCAATTTCATGCTGTTGCAGTTGTCTGACTATTTCCAGTTCACCTTCGACCAGATCGCGCAGGTCGGCTGACAGATCAATGCTGGGGCTCGCCACAACAGAAATGATGAAGATGCCGGGGGTGGACTTGAAGTTCATCACCGACTTCTTGCTTCATTACATGCTGGCGAGCCTTCGTATCGGTGCGTTCCTGCTGTCGGCGCCGGTGTTCGGCGCACGCTGGATGCCGCTTCAGGTCAGGGTGATAATGGCCTTTGCGCTGGCGTCGGGTGTTGTTCTTCAGGTGCCCCCATTCGAGCCTGATTTTCTGACCTCCTCGACAGGCATCGCGCTGATGCTGACCGAAATTGCGGTTGGTCTTTCGGCCGGACTGACGATGACAATCTGGTTTTCCGCTGTGTTGCTTGCCGGTGAAAAGATCGCTTCGTCGGCCGGCCTCGGCTATGCCGCGCAGGTGGACCCGTCAACCGGTGCCCAGACACCCGTAGTCAGCCAACTCCTCTATCTGTTCCTGCTTGTGATCTTCCTGTCGGTCGATGGGCATCTTATCGTCATAAGCATGATGCTCGAGAGCTACCAGATTCTCCCCGTCGGCACGCCGGTTGCCGGTGAGGTGCTGATTGCCTCTGGCATCAGCGCCGCCGGATCGATGTTCCTTGCCGCCACCATCATCATGCTGCCGATCACCATGGTTCTGCTGCTGATCAATGTGACGATCGGGATCATTACCCGGTCGGCACCGCAGCTGAACTTGTTCTCGTTCGGCTTCCCGATTTCGATGCTGGCGGTTTTTGTTGTCATGTATTTCTCGGTGGCAGCCTTTGGCCACAGCTCTGAATCGCTGATTCAGAGCGCTCTTGGCAGTGTCGAGACCTTGCTGGGGGACCTCGCTGATGGCTAAGGAAAATGAGGACGGTCAAGAAAAGACCGAGGAACCTACCCAGCGGCGGCTCGAAAAGGCTGCTGAAGAAGGCCAGCTACTCACTTCCAAGGAAATGATGGTTTTCACCACACTTTTTGCAGGGTTGCTGGTGATGACCGGGCTTGCGCCCTTTGTCGGAAGTGCGATCAAGGCGTGGGGCACGCTCTTCGTGATCGATTCCGCCGCCAATCTCGACTCCCTGGGGCTGGCAAAGGTCAAATACGGGTTCTGGCTGGTGATCCTGGCGACGGCAATCATCGGACTTCCCATGGTGGTCGTCACAATTGCGACACAGGCTGCCGTCGGCGGGCTGAACTTTGCGCCAAAAGCCATGTCTTTCAAGGGATCGAAGATTAATCCGATCGCCGGCCTGAAACGGATTTTCTCGATGAAGGGGCTGGTCGAGCTTGCCAAATCCATTCTGAAAGTCGTGTCGCTGTTCGGCATTGGTGCGGTGATCATCTATCAGCAGCTGCCCGAACTCGTTTACCTGTCGGCAAGCTCGCTCGGCGAAGGGGTTGAACGTGCCGTCTATACATTTCCCTTTCTGGTCGGTGGCCTGCTTGTGGCGCTGCTTATCATCGCTGCCATCGACTATTTCTGGCAGAAGCACACCTTCACCCAGCAGATGCGGATGACGCTGAAGGAGGTTAAGGATGAACACAAGCAGACCGAAGGCTCGCCCGAGGTCAAAGCGAAAATCCGCCGCATGCAGTATCAGCAGTCGCAGGATTCGGCACGCCAGCGTGACGCTCTCGACAATGTTGCCGACGCCACCGCAGTGATCACCAACCCGACGCATTTCGCGGTTGCGCTGAAATACACGGCCGGGCAGCAGGGGGCGCCGGTTGTCCTTGCCATGGGTCGTGGCGCCATCGCCCAGCAGATCATCGACCGGGCGCAGGATGCGCAGGTTCAGACGCTGCGCATCCCGATTCTGGCGCGGGCGCTCTATTTCACCAGTGAAATTGGCGGCGAGATTGCCGAAGGGCTGTATAATGCTGTTGCCGTGATCCTTGCCTATGTCTTCCGGATCGACAGCGGCGAGGCGATGGACATGCCAGAACTTACCCTGCCGCCGGAACTTCGTTTTGATGAGCATGGTAATCTCGAGAATGGAGGCGCGTGATGGCACGCAAACGCAGACACCGCAGCCTTGGTGAAATGATCAGCACCATCTCCTTTTATGGTGTCGGGATCTATTTCCTCCTCGAGGGTACGCTGGTCCGCGAAGAAGGTGGTCCGGCCATGAAATATGCAACAATCTGGCTTGCCGGTGTCGCATGTCTGCTTGGTGGCGCCAGGTTCATGATTGCCGATCTCTTTGAACAGCTTAGGGGGCGCAAGTGATGAGCGAGACGCAACCGAATTGCTTTGAATGCAGGTTTCACTTCATCACGCATCAGCCAACCCGGCCATACGGATGCCGCAGATTCGGTTTCAAGGGGCCGTTCTTGCCCTCACGGACCGTTTTTCAGGAAACTGGCATGAAATGTGCTTACTACGAACCGAGCCCGAAGTCTCAGGAGAGGCAACGGCCAACCGGATCTAACGGGAGACTGGCATGACCACCGAGTACAATGCGGTGCAGGAAAGCATCAAGATTGCGCTTGATGCTGCCGACGCGGCCACCGACGTGACGTCTGAATACAACAAGACCAAGCGTGACCACAAAAAGCTGGAGGCATCAGTGAAGAGCGTACATCGTTACTCCATTATCATCTTCACAAGCTCGATGATCGCAGCGGTCGCGGCGCTCCTGTTTGCAGGACTGATCTATTTCCGCACGATGTCGGAGCTCGACACCATGACAACCACAAGCCGTGAGGCGCTGGTTGTCTTCGCGGAAAATGTGGAAGGTGTGAATGACGCCCTCGACAAGATGAAGACAGCACTCGAGACGCAGCAGACCCTCGTCGGCCAGAACGAGACCCTGATCAACGAGCTTGTCGGCCTTCGTGACATTATCTCGCGTTCGAACGAGACAATGATGAGCGGGATTGAATCGACATCCAGCTCGATCTCTGACAGCAACAGCCAGATGGCGTCGTCCATCACTTCCGGCATTGCCAATGAGCTTGGCGCGCAGACAAACCGGATGGTGAAAGAGTTGAACTCGCTCTCCACGACCAATTCCCAGGCTCTGGACACCATGACCAAGTCGCTGTCGAGCTCGAAAAATATGGACAGGCTCGCAGCAAATCAGAAAACTATCGTTCGGTTGCTGGGTGATCTCTCGGCTCAGAATGGTGAAATACTGCGCGCGTTCAGCGAGAAGGATAATCGCGTCAGCTATCCATGATCACTTTTGGGCGTGTTCGGGCAGCCGAACCGTCTCAGGGTGACTGGTGGAGAGGATCAGGCAGATGGCAGAGCAGGGACTGGCAGAGAATGGTGATCAGGCGGCAGCCGCTATGGCCGCCGCTGCCATCGAGGCTGATATCGATACAATGATGGAGCAGCAGGTCCCCGCCCGGTCCAATGTCGAAGCCGCACAGGGCGATGCTTCGGCAAGTTCCCCGGCCGCAGATACAGAAGCGGCCAGCACTTTCCTGGTGATCAAGGAGCTGCGTGGTATTTCCCGTGGGAGATCGCTTCGCCTGCAGCCGGAAGATATCGTCGTGGCGATTGACGGCACGCCCTATCACCAGGACATCGAGACCTTTCTCGACATCATTTTCGAGTGTGATCCAGAGACCGGCAAGCTGTTGACTATCTGGCGCAACGGTGTGCTGTTCAATGTAATCGTGCGTGGCCCGCTTGGCTGCACGCTCGAGCATGCCAAGCCCGAGGTTGCCGAGAAAGTTACCGCCGCCTTCGCCAACTACACCGCACCGCAAATCGAGACCGTGGCCACCTACGAGATTCTGCGGGACATGTTCCGCAAATGTGTCGTGATCGATACGCGCCTGTCACAGATGGCGATGATCTTTCCGCCCCTGTGGCTTGCGCAAAACCGCTTGTGGGAAGTGCTGATCGCCACCTTCCTCATCTACGGCGCCACATTGTCAGTCCACTGGGTTCTGTTCGTCATCACCTATGTCATTCTTTCGATCTATTTCCGCAAGGCGCACCTGGTGCTTCGGCGCAGCTTTGCGATGATGCGCGGACGTCATATCTGGATGGTCACGGCGGCAGCGAGCGAGCTGGAAATCCAGCGGCTCTGCCGGTCCTTCGACGCCAAATGCACCTTCACCCCGGATCTTGTCGGCCCACCGCAGGTCGATGAAGCACCAAAGAAGCGCCGTCGCCGCCGGGCCTAACCTCCTATTGCTGCAAAAGAAGCTGTCTCGCCGTTTGTAAGCGGCGGTCGGCTCGTCCATACTTTTGCCCATGATTTTGGCAAAAGACGTTGCGGGGTAGAGGTGCAGGACCAGTCCAACAAGGGTCAACCGGCCACACAGCGGGACATCCGATTTGCAGACGCGTTCCTTGTCTGGCTGAAAATCAGCCTGCTCAGCTTCGGCGGTCCGGCCGGACAGATCGCGGTCATGCACAGGCTCCTTGTCGAGGAGCTGAAATGGGTCAGCGAGAAGCGATTTCTCCACGCGCTGAATTTCTGCATGCTTCTTCCCGGGCCGGAGGCGCAGCAGCTCACCATCTATCTTGGCTGGCTGCTTCACCGGGTACGCGGCGGCGTTGTCGCCGGTGTCCTGTTCGTGCTGCCCGGGGCCCTGACGGTGCTTGTTCTCAGCATGATCTATGTGAGCTACCAGCAGGCAATGGCGGTTAGCTCGATCTTCTTTGGGGTCAAGGCGGCGGTGCTGGCCATTGTCACCACCGCGCTCTGGCGCCTGGCGCGGAAAATACTGCGCAAGAAACTCCTTGTCGGCATCACCATAGCGGCCTTTGTCGCCAGCTTCGTATTCGCGGTGCCATTCCCGCTCGTGATTGTCGGCGCGGCGCTTGCCGCATATTTCTTCGGCGAGGCGCCATCACAGGCTGGCGAGCTGGACGAGGAGGGG
>JAKMFG010000189.1 GCA_022425565.1 Alphaproteobacteria bacterium | reverse complement strand
GCTGTCACCTTCGGGTGAAGGTGGAAGCGGATCACCGCAAGATTGGGGATCTCGCCAGGCGCGCCGGTATATTCCAGATGATCTGCCCCGCGAAGGTTGGCGCCGCCCGTTTTCAGATACAGCTTGCGATGATGGATGACGCCGTGTGACCGCTCAAACCCGTCATGTGCCCCCACCGCCAGCAGCCCGCCCGGCGCCTCGCCGACCTCGACTTCTGAAATGCTGGCAAAGCGGCTGTCACGCGGACTGGATGAATTCTGGTTGTCGAGACCGAGAGTCGAATGCGCCGCCGTTGAGCACATGACCCGGCGAAGTGTCGGGTCCTTCATCATCTGTCCGGGATTTACGACAAGCTGGGTGGGGCCGACGCTCATCTCGAAACCCAGTGTGCCGGACCCGGCGATGATATCGTCACCACGCGCCATGTCACCGGCATCCATGATCACCACGGTGCGCCCGCTTCCCATGCGAAGGAAGCCGCTGTAGGGGGCCTGCTGTACTGCCTTGCCGTGAACGCCGGCGCGAAGCAGCGTTTCCTCGGCGATTTCGGCGCTGATGCCCCCGCCACCATTAAAATGTGCGATCCGGCCGTCGCCATGCCGCCACATGCGCGCCACGGCGCCCATGCGCTTGATCGTATCGCTCAGCGCGCTGCCATCGACCGAGGCAAGGCTGGTCGCCATGCGAAATTCCACAAGCTGGCGCATCAGGCTGATGTGCCGGTCGGGCATGCGGCTGACATGGCCGCCATCGTCATGGGTAAGGTTGCGGATTTTAGGGAACAGCATGTCCTGCAGTGCTTCGATCCGCGAATCCTCGCCGCCAAGTGCCGCTTCGGCGAGCGCGATCCCGCGCAGAGCGCCGATTTGCTGGTCGACTGAGTGCATGCGCCGCCAGTCCATCGCCAGACAGCGCAATTGCATTTCGACCGAATGTGCAAGCTGTGACTGGAACCTCTCGTCAGCGGAATCGCCATACCAGCCATAATTCATGGCGATTATCGCCAGCCGCTCGCCCATCAGGTCGGGCCGCCAGTCGGGAAGTGTCCAGGATGGGTTTGCGCCGATCCAGTCGGTGATCAGGTCGCGTGCACGTGACCGTGCCTCGACGCTGCCTTCGGCGCGCAGGTCGCGAAGCCAGGCGAAGGAAGCATGGGCCTCGTCGCTGGAGGCAGGTGATGACCGATAGGCCATGATGTCGGACCCGCGCCTGGCATTGCCCTTCCAGGGGTCCTGCAGTCCGGGGCGCAGGCTGTCACGCGACCCCCCGCGAAGCTGCCAGGTGAAAAGGCCGCTTTGCCGGTAGAGTTTTGCGATGCCGGACAGCCGCATTGGCATTGCGGCCGGCCGTACGCCGTTATGTGCGCCCGCTCCGCCTGCCATCAGCCTTTCATCCGGATCATCTTCATGGTGATACCAATTGTAACCGCGCTATGAAAAATCCATCAACACCACCAATGTCGGTGAAGTCAGATGGCAGGATTCGAAGGCACCCGTCATCTGTCAGGGCAGGTGCAAAGCTGCCGGCTTCGGCGGCGCTGACCGGATCGATGGCGAGCTTGCCCTTCATGGCGCTGGTCACATCTGCGACCACCGCCTCTCCTTCTTCATGTTGCAGCGAACAGGTGGCATAAATGAGGCGGCCACCAGGCGAGAGCCATGATGCGGCGCGGGTCAGCAATTCGCGCTGGATCGCGGCAAGGCCGTCAAGGTCGGCGACAGCTCGGTGATGCAGCACGTCGGGACGACGGCGAAGCGTGCCGGTGGCTGAACAGGGGGCATCGATCAGAACCGCATCCACAGCTTTGCGCGGTCGGAAGGACCTGCCGTCAGCGCGGACAAGGTCTGCCTTCATGCCAAGCCTGTCCAGATTCCGCTTCAGTATGTCCAGACGCGGCCCGGAGTTGTCGACCGCGGTCACCTCGGCGCCGGCAGCGATCAGCTGTGCTGTCTTGCCGCCTGGCGCGGCGCAGAGATCGACGACATGACGGCCCTTCAGTTCGCCGAAAAGTGCCGCCGGCAGTGCCGCCGCAGCATCCTGAACCCACCAGGCACCATCCGAGAAACCCTCAAGCGCCGTCGGATCGCCGTCAAAGCTGCGGCGCACGGTACGCCCGTCTATCAACCGCCCGTCCAGCCGCCGTGTCCAGTCTGACGTGTCGATGCGTGGCGTGATATCCAGCGGTGGCGGCGTCATGGCAAGTTCCATGGTTGCTGCGGCACGGTCCTCGCCCCAGTTCCGTTGCCAGCTTTCAAACATCCATTCGGGGCAGTTCTGTCCGACATTGGTGTCTTCCAGCAATGCTGCCCCCTCTCGGCTAAGGCGTCGCATCACCGCATTGGCAAGCCCGGTCATGCGCTCGAACCCGGCCGTCCGCATCAGGCTGACCGTGCTGTCAACGGCGGCGTGCGCTCCGGTATCCATGAACAGCAGCTGTGCCACACCCATGCGCAATATATGAATGGCATCGCGGACGCGGCCGGCGGGTGGCTTTGACATGGCAACGCTCAGAACGGCGTCGATCTGGCCGCTGCGTCGAAGGCAGGTTGTCACCAGCATCCTTGCAAAGGCACGGCCTCGCGGCTCCAGCCCTGACGCTTTTCGCAACGCTTCATCCAGGTAGCGGCCGGAAGCGACCAGTTTCAGGATGTCGTATGCCGCGATGCGGCTTTTCAAACCTGTTCCCGCGGCCGTCGGCTTTCTTCGGTCTGGTCTCGGTGGCGCGGCGTTCTGCGGCATGCGGGCTCTTCTTGTGTTTGGCTATGCAAGGGGGCATATAGGTTTTCATGGATACTGACAAGACAAGTGGGGATGCCGGCGCCAAGGGCAAGGCTGACGACATCGATACCGATGCCGCCGCAGACGCGACCACGCGCCCCGACGGGTCCGATACGCCGCGCGAGATCAATGGTCCGAAAGGGCCTGAGCCCACCCGCTATGGCGACTGGGAACAGAAGGGCCGCTGCAGCGATTTCTAGCAGCACAACTCAGATGTATTGGGGTTGCCAATGACCCGCCTGAAAACCGATATCCTCGTCGGCGCGGCAATCCGCCGGGCCGGATCCGAGCTGATCGATTGCGTGATGCTGCGGCGCGGCCATGCTGATGCAGGTGCCATCCTTGTTCACATCGATGCGCTGGATGGCCGCCATATGCTGTTGGCGCGCTCGCTGGAATTCGATGGAAACTATGTATGGCGGCCGGTCATTGCTGGCCCTGAGGGTGATGGCTGGGCCGCGCGAGATACGGTGGAAGCAAGGCTGGCACGCGAGATGGAGATCGATCCCGATGCCTATGTGCTGGAGGTTCAGGACCGACACGGCCGCAACCCGTTCGATCTTGCCTGACGGTCTTGCCTGACGGTCTTGCCTGACGGTCTTGTTTGACGGTCTTGTTTGACGGTCTTGTTTGACGGGCCCGCTGGCACAGGCAGGATCGATGCGCTATAACCACGCCATGACAACAGGTGAACGCAACATGACTGTGCCTGACAGGCGACTCAGCGTCGCGCCGATGATGGACTGGACGGACCGGCATTGCCGGCACTTCCACCATCATGTGGCGCCGGACGCGCTGCTGTTCACCGAAATGGTCACGGCAGACGCGGTCATCCATGGCGACCGGGACAGGCTTCTGGGTCAGCCGCCCGAGGATATCGACGCTGCCATGCCGGTGGCGCTGCAGCTTGGTGGCAGTGATCCCGCACGGCTTGCCGAAGCCACCCGCATCGCCGGTGAATATGGTTATGCCGAGGTCAATCTGAATGTTGGATGCCCGTCGGACCGCGTGCAGTCGGGCCGGTTTGGTGCCTGCCTGATGGCGGAGCCGGCACTGGTGGCTGAATGCGTCAGCGCGATGGCCGGGGCCACCCGCCTTCCGGTCACGGTGAAATGCCGGATCGGGATCGACAATATGGACGAGGAAAGCGGCCTCGACAGCTTCATCGATGCGATTGAAGGCGCCGGCACCAAAACAGTCTATCTGCATGCGCGCAAAGCCTGGCTTCAGGGCCTCAGCCCCAAGGAGAACCGTGACATCCCGCCGCTGAATTATGACCGTGCGGCGCGCCTTGCCGCAGCCCGTCCGGAGTTGCAGGTGATCCTGAATGGCGGGCTCGACAATGTCGGGGCAACCCTTGAACAGCTCCCTTCATTTGCCGGGGTGATGCTTGGCCGGGCCGCCTATCGCACACCAATGATCCTGGCCGACCTTGCTGCGCCGATCTTCGGGCGCGAGGTGCCAGCGCGCTTGCAGATTGCCGGTGCGATGGCCGATTATGCCGACCGCCGCACGGCAGAAGGTGTGCCGCTTCATGCCATCACCCGTCATATGCTCGGACTCTATCATGGCCAGCGCGGCGCGCGGCTGTGGCGCCGTCATCTTGGTGAGGAGGCGCGCAACCGCAGCGATGGCGGTGCGCTGATCCGCGAGGTTGCCGCAGCCTGCGAAGAGATGGCCGCAAAGCTGGCAGCCTGAATTCCATTATTTCAATCTGTTACTTCCGGAGTGACCTGTGACCGACCCAGTTGCCAAACCCGAAAATGATGGCTCGAAAAACGCGGCCCCCAAAAACCAGGGGCCGCCGGAGAAGCCGGGCCGCAAGCTGCTTCTCGATCTAGGTCCGCTGGTCGTGTTCTTTGCCACGAACTACATGACCGGCGATTTCATGCTGGCGGTGCAGCTACTTGTCGGCGCCACGGTGATCGCGCTTGCTGCCGGATGGGTGCTGGAACGAAGGGTATCGATGATGGCCCTGGTGGGCTGTATTGCGGTGGCCTTTTTCGGCGGCCTGTCGGTCTATTTCGACAATGACCTGTTCATCAAGATCAAGCCGACAGTGCTGACCTGCCTGCTGGCGGCGGTCATTGCCAGTGGCCGGCTGATGGGCAAGAACCCGATCGGTGCGATCATGGGCTCGCAGATCCGCATGACGGATGAGGGATGGCGCGCCCTCAGCTGGATCTGGGTGGCGATGTTCCTGACCACCGCGCTCGCCAATGAAATTGCCTGGCGCTCGTTGAGCACGGATGACTGGGTGACCTTCAAAGTTTTCGGTATTACAACCATTTCGCTGGTTTTTGGCGCTGTCAGTGTGCCGGTTATGACAAAGCACCAGATCGAGGACTAGCCGCGCGCACAGGCTTTTTTCAGGGGCCTGTTATCCAGTTTTCACCCCCTTTGTCGCGAAACAACTAGATTCAGTCGCGCTTGCTCCACATCCGGCGGTTTGCTTGTCGCAAAGGTTGACGAGTTCAAACGTTGTTTGGCCGCGTCACGCCAGAGGAGCAGTGCCATGTCCGATGAAGAAGATATCATCCTGTCCGAACTGGACGACGACGAACTTGTCCAGCAGATGCATGACGACCTCTATGACGGTCTCCAGGACGAGATCCGTGAAGGGGTTGATATCCTGCTTGAACGTGGATGGACGCCTTATGAAGTCCTGACCAAGGCGCTTGTCGAGGGCATGACAATTGTCGGTATCGACTTCCGCGACGGCATCCTGTTCGTTCCCGAGGTTCTGATGGCTGCCAACGCGATGAAGTCCGGCATGACCATCCTTCGGCCACTCCTGGCAGAGACCGGCGCTCCGAAAGTCGGGTCGATGGTCATCGGCACGGTCAAGGGCGACATCCACGACATCGGCAAGAACCTTGTCTCGATGATGCTTGAAGGTGCCGGTTTCGATGTGATCGATCTCGGTATCAACAATCCGGTCGAGAACTACCTTGAGGCTCTTGAAGAGCACAAGCCTGACATCCTCGGCATGTCGGCGCTGCTGACCACCACCATGCCTTACATGAAGGTGGTCATCGACGCGATGGTCGAAAAGGGCATCCGTGACGACTACATCGTTCTCGTCGGCGGCGCGCCGCTGAACGAGGCGTTCTCCGACTCCATCGGTGCCGACGCCTATTGCCGTGATGCGGCGGTGGCTGTCGAGACCGCCAAGGAAAAGGTTGCCGAGAAGCGCGGCAAGGAAGCCGCTGCCGGCTGACCGCCTTATGGCAGCCGCCAACGCACCGGAATCCGGCCTGACGCTGGTCGCATGTGGTGCGCTGGCACGAGAGCTTCTGTCGATCACGTCCCAATTTCCGGAAGGCGCTGTGGATATCACCTGCCTTCCGGCTTCATGGCACAATCACCCTGAACGGATCGTTCCAGGCCTGCGCCGCAAGGTGGCATCCCTTCGGCGCAAGGGGCGCCGCGTTGCTGTCGTCTATGGCGATTGCGGCACCGGCGGCGAGATCGACGCCTTTCTGAAAGCGGAGAAAGTGGACCGGATTCCCGGGCCGCATTGCTACGAAATGTTCATGGGGCCGTCAGAATTCGAAGCCGAGATGGAGAGCGAGCTCGGCACCTTTTTCCTGACAGACTATATGGTCCGTCATTTTGAGCGGATCGTGATGCTGGGGATGGGCCTGCGAAAGCATCCCCAGCTTCGCGACATGTATTTCGGTAACTACACACGCGCCTTATACATCGCGCAGACCGAGGATGCGGCGCTTCAGGCCAAGGCCCGTGATGCCGCCGCCGAACTCGGGCTGGCCTATGAC
>JAKMFG010000246.1 GCA_022425565.1 Alphaproteobacteria bacterium | reverse complement strand
GCGCGCAACCCGGCGCAGCGTATCCGCATCAATGCCGCAGATCGGTGCCATGGCCTCTGGCGTGGTATGGGCTGTGCGGGCCTTCAGGTCCTCGAAACCCTCGGTCTGCTTTGCCACATAGTCGGCGTCATACAGCTCTTCGGTGATGATCACATTGATCATCGCATTCAGCATGGCCACATCACTTCCTGGTGAAAAGCGAAGCGATTCAGTGGCATAACGATCAAGATGCTGACCACGCGGATCAAGGATGTAGAGCCGTGCGCCGCGCTGTGCCGCATTCTTGATAAAGGTCGCTGCCACCGGATGGTTTACCGTCGGGTTGGCGCCGATGACGATGATGGCCTCGGCATTGCGGCATTCGGCGAAAGAGGCAGTGACCGCGCCCGACCCGATATTTTCCAGCAATGCGGCGACAGAGGAAGCGTGGCACAGGCGCGTGCAGTGGTCGACATTGTTGGTGCCGAACCCGGTGCGCACCAGCTTCTGAACGAGATAGGCCTCTTCATTCGTGCCCTTGGCCGAACCAAAGCCGGCCATCGCTGCCGGGCCGTGCTCGTCACGGACGCTGGCGAGCCTGCCGGCAGCCATATCCAGCGCCTCTTCCCAGCTTGCCTCGCGGAAATGGGTCAGCGGGTTGGCCGGATCAAACGGCATGGAGGCTGTTTTCGGCACATCCTCGCGCCGGATCAGCGGACTGGTCAGCCGTTCTGGATTGGCAATGTAATCAAAGCCGTAACGACCTTTTACGCAGAGCCTGCCGGCATTGGCCGGGCCCTGGCGGCCGGACACGGAGACAATCTTGTCATCCTTGACCGAGAAGGTCAGCTGGCAGCCGACACCGCAATAGGGACAGACCGAGTCCACCTGGCGGTCAGGCGTGATGGCAAGGGCCTGGCTGTCATCGAGAAGGGTCTTCGGCATCAGCGCGCCCGTCGGGCAGGCCTGAACACATTCACCGCACCCGACACAGGTCGAGGCGCCCATATCATCGCCGAAATCGAAGACGATATGCGCGTCGGCGCCGCGCCCGGCGAGGCCGATCACGTCATTCACCTGAACCTCGCGACAGGCGCGAACACACAGGTTGCATTGGATGCAGGCATCCATATTCACAGCAATGGCCGGATGGCTGCTGTCAGGGGCGGGGGAGGCCTTGGCCGGGAAGCGCGCCGCGTCCACATCCTGCGTCTCGGCGTAGCGCCAGAGTTCGGAGTCCGGGTCATGCGCCTCTTCACGCGGCGGCTGGTCGGAGACCAGAAGCTCCATCACCATTTTGCGGGCGGTTGTCGCGCGGTGGTTTTCACTGTGGACCACCATGCCTTCAGTCGGCATACGGATGCAGCTTGCGGCAAGCACGCGTTCACCCTCGATTTCGACCATGCAGGCGCGGCAGTTGCCATCGGCGCGGTAGCCGTCGCTGTCGCGGTAACACAGATGCGGGATGTCGGTGCCATGGCGGGCCGCGGCCTGCCAGATGGTCTCGCCCGGCTGCGCGGCAACAGTCTTGCCGTCAAGGCTGAAGCTGACCGGCTTGCCGACCTTGTTCATATTGTCGTTCATGTCTGCCCCCCGGTCCTGTCTTCGGCACCGATGTCTTCGGGAAAATGCTTCATCACGCTGACAAGCGGGTTCGAGGCCGCCTGGCCAAGCCCGCAGATGCTGGCATCCGCCATCGCCACCGACAGCTCGCCTAGCAGCTCGGTGTCGGGCGACGCAGCGGTCATCATGCTCACCGCCTTTTCAGTGCCGTTGCGGCATGGCGTGCACTGGCCGCAGCTTTCATGAGCGAAGAACTTCATCAGGTTGGTGGCGGCGTCCCACATATTGTCCTGATCCGACAGCACGACGACGGCGTGCGAGCCGACAAAACAGCCTTCCTCGGCCAGTTTTCCTCCAAAATCCAGAGGGATATCGCCCTTGGATGCCGGCAGGATGCCGCCCGAGGCGCCGCCTGGAAGATAGCCCTTGAAACGGTGTCCGTCGGCCATGCCGCCGCACCGTTCGATCAGTTCATCAACGGTTGAACCGGCCGGCGCAATGATCACGCCCGGGGTCTTTACCCGTCCTGATACCGAATAGCTGCGTGGTCCCGGGTGGCCCTCCTGGCCCTGATCGTTGAACCAGTCAGCACCATGGGTGAGGATGTCGCGGATCCAGTGCAGCGTCTCGACATTATTGACCAGGGTCGGGCGCCCGAAAATGCCAACTTCGGCCACATAAGGCGGACGGTGGCGCGGAAGGCCGCGTTTGCCCTCGATGGATTCGATCATCGCCGACTCCTCACCGCAGATATAGGCACCGGCCCCGCGGCGTAGCTCGATCTTCACATGATCGGCAAGCCCGGCGGCACGAACCTTGTCCAGCTCCTGACGAAGCAGGGCAATGATCTCGGGGTATTCGTCGCGCATATAGATGAAGCAGGTTTCGACATCGACGACATGCGCTGCGATCAGGATGCCCTCGATCATGCGGTGCGGGTCTGTCGAAAGATACAGCCGGTCCTTGAAAGTGCCGGGCTCGCCCTCGTCACCATTGACGGCCATCAGCCGTGGTCCGGCCTGGCTGCCGACGATGCGCCATTTGCGACCGGTCGGGAAGCCGGCGCCGCCAAGGCCCCGCAGTGCTGTGTCATCAAGCGTGGCGAGGACATCATCGGCGCTGCGGCTGCCGTCCAGCAGCTCGTGAAGCACGGCATAACCACCATCGGCGCAATAGTCTTCAAACTGGCGTGCTGCGGGCGGAATGTCGGCATGCCCGCTCTCAGTCACAGCCGACAGGGTTTCCAGATCGGCATGCTCGACAAGCTGGTGCCCGATGGCTGCGGCCGGTGCCTTGTCACAGGCGCCAATACAGGGCGCAGCCACGAACCTGACATCGTCTGATGCATATTGCTGAAGGTTTTCAAGAAGTTCCTCGCCACCAACCATCATGCAGGACAACGACGTGCAAACCCTGACCGTGCAGGTGGCAGGCGCCGCTTCACCTTCGCGGACGAGGTCGAAATGGTCATAGAAGCTGGCGACCTCCCAGACTTCGGCCATGGGAAGGCGCATCCAGTCGGCGAGGGCGGCAAGATGCCGGGCCGACAGATGGCGGTAGTGGTCCTGAATGATATGGAGGCTCTCGATCAGATGATCGCGGCGCGGGGGCTCTGTACCCAGCAACGCCTCGATCTCGGCACGCGCGGCGAGATCGACAAGCCGGCCTTTCGGCTTGTAGTTGCCTTTTCCGCGACTTGATTTCGAGCCCTGCTGGCGCTGGCCTGGAATGCCTGCTTCGTCCACTTGACACTCTCCCCAAAGTGCGCTGGCCGACCTGACGCGGAACCGTCCGCATCGCCGGGCCAACCCGTGCGACGATCAATATCGTGTCTTGGCGAACCGGCGGCACTGCCAGAAGCGTCATCACATGACGCAAACAGGACGTTATCAGACAGGATACAGCTTCACGTAAGGTGTCACCCGAACGGCGTTTCGTCGGCGCGGTCGACCTTTTCGAGTTCCACTATGGCACAGTTGATCATTTGCTTGCCAGCATGGGGGAAATTCACAGTCACGTTCATACCAACGATCGACTGCACCTGGCCAATGCCCCAGTCGGGTTTCAGCGGATGCCTCACAAAATCGCCAAGTGAGAAATAAAGCATTGATTGAAAACCAGTCTTTAGGGCCTAGCCATTCTTCATGGCAGTGAAGATCGGGCAATGAAAAGGGGGGCTTGAGCCCCCCGATCCACAATTCTGTCTGTTGCCGGACTGTTACAGCGTGGCTGACATCTGTCCGCGTCTGGTCGAGTCGAGCTTCTTGGCTGCAGGCTTCGTGATCGGCTCGTCGATTTCGACATCGTCGATCGAGCTTGGCAACGAGGCCTGGCTCTGGCCGACGGCCTCCGTCTCACGCAGGATGTAGCCCTGTCCCCAGACCGTGTCGATGCTGACACCGCGCGCGCCGGCAATCTCGAGCTTGCGCCGCAGCTTGCAGATGAACACGTCGATGATCTTTGGCTCCGGCTCATCCATGCCGCCATAGAGATGGCTCAGGAACGCGGTCTTGCTGAGAACAGAACCCTTGCGCAGCGCCAGAAACTCGACGATGCGGAATTCCTTGCCGGTCAGCGGAAGCGCCTCGTTCTCGACCAGCGCCAGATGGCGGTTCAGGTCGACTTCAAGGTTGCCGACGGACACGGTCGCTGAGCTGTGTCCGTGGGTGCGCCTGATAATGGCATCCAGATTGGCAAGAAGCTCGAACCTGTCGAAAGGTTTGGTCAGGTAACCATCGGCACCTGCGCCAAGCGCCGCGATCTTGTCGTCGGTGCTGGCGTTTCCAGACACGACAAGAATGGGAACAGGCATGTGATTCTTGCGAATCAGCCTGGCAAGGCGTGTACCGTCACCATCGGGGAGATTGATGTCGAGAAGCACCGCATCAATAGCGTTATGCTTCAATTCCGCGAGCGCCGTTTCAATGTTGTGCGCCGTGGACTGAAAATGTCCTGCCTCCTCGAGAGTCATACCGAGGACGTCTGCGACGACCGGATCATCTTCTACGATCAGTATATGCATGGCTTCATTTCCCAACGACTACGTTTCAACAGTGCTGCTCCGATTCCCCGGGCGTTTCTTCGGTTGCCTTTTTTGAACGTTAAATCTGCCGTCCAAGGGGGCGAATCAGTAATTAATCAAACGGTAATTTACTCTGCTAAAACTCTCAATTCACGTATGCGTGATTAACTTTTTAGTAATAAAAATG
>JAKMFG010000239.1 GCA_022425565.1 Alphaproteobacteria bacterium | reverse complement strand
TCGGATAACAGATCAGTCCAGCCTCGAAAGCCGCTGCCTTTAGCCGTTTGTTGCGCGCCTCCTCTGGCGCGAACGGGGCCTTGGTCTTGCGGTCTGCGACGAACTCCATGCCGAGGAACAGGCCACGCCCGCGAATATCGCCGATATGCGGGTGCTCTGCGAACCTCGATTGCACTTCGTTCATCAGCTTGCGGCCCTGGTCCTTGACCCGGCCGATCAGCTGTTCATCCAGCAATGTGGTGACGACGGCATGCGCACCGGCACAGGCCGCCGGATGCCCTAGATAGGTATGGCCATGCTGGAAGAAACCGCTTCCCGCTTCGACCGCCCGGTAGATGTCGTTGCTGCACATCATCGCCCCGATCGGCTGGTATCCGGCACCCAGCCCCTTGGCAATGGTCAGGATATCGGGCCGCACGCCATCCGCCTCGCAGGCGAACATATGGCCGGTCCTGCCCATGCCGCACATCACCTCATCAAGAATCAGCAGCACGCCGTGCCGGTCGCAGATGTCGCGGATACGGGTGAAATAGCCATCCAGTGCCGGCACCGCACCAAGCGTTGCCCCAACCACCGGCTCGGCCACGAATGCCATGACATTCTCTGCACCAAGTCTCAGGATTTCCGTCTCCAGCTCGTCGGCGACGCGCCGGGCGAAATCAGGCTCGCTCTCGCCGTCCCGCATCTCGCGATAGGCATAGCAGGGGGCAATATGGCTGGTCTCGACAAGGATCGGATCATAGATCTGCCGCCGCCAGGCATTGCCGCCCGCTGCCAGCGCACCGAGCGTGTTGCCGTGATAGCTCTGGCGTCTGGCGATGACACGGCACCGGTCCGGCTGTCCGGTCTCGACGAAATACTGCCGTGCCAGCTTCAGCGCCGCCTCGACGGCCTCCGATCCGCCGGAGACGAAATAGACATGTTCAATCCCGTCCGGTGCATGTTCCACCAGAAGCGAGGCAAGCGCCTCGGCAGGCTCGGATGTGAAGAACCCGGTATGGGCAAAAGCCAGCTGGTCAAGCTGCGCCTTGATTGCATTGGTTACCGCCGGGTGGCTATGGCCAAGACAGGAGACGGCCGCGCCGCCGGACCCGTCGAGATAGCGTTTGCCGCTCTCGTCGATGATGTAGCAGCCGTCACCGGCGACAGCGACGGGATAGCTTGCCTTCATGCTTCTCGGGAATACATTCGACATCACATCACCTTTGACATCACCTTTGACTGTGCCTGAGCAACCCGCGGCTGGCGCATGCGCGCACCCAACGGATCAAACAGCGGTGCCACCGACATGCGGGCAGCCACCAGCTCGCCGCCGATATTCACCTCGACCGCACAGCCGTCGATGACGGCACCGCTCTCGACGAGTGCGATTGCCACCGGACGCCCGACACGGTGGCCGAAGGCGGCCGATGTCGTCTTGCCGATGATGCGGCCGCCCGCCAGAACCGGTTCATTGCCCAGCGGCACGGCGCTTTCGTCTTCAAAGGAGAGCGAGATCAGCCTTGTTGCCGGTTCAGAATGGCGGCCGAGGGCCACCTTGCCGATGAAGTCCTTGTCGGTTGCCAGCGCGAATTCCAGCCCGGCCATCTGCGGCGTCACATCGGTATCAAGATCATGGCCATAGGCAAGAAAACCCTTCTCGATCCGCATGGCGGTCTGCGCAAAGGCACCCACCGGCACCACGCCCTCTGCGGCGAGGATTGCGAACAGCGCCTTGGCGTCACCAGCGGCGCAGGTCAACTCCCACCCTGCCTCACCGACATAGGACAGGCGTGCCGCCCGGACAGCCACATCGCCAATCCGGCCTTCCTGGTGACGGAAATAGCCGATGCCATTCATCCAGTCCGCCCCGACGGCCGTCGCGATTCGGGCGCTGTCCGGCCCGCTCAGACCAAGCACCGCGAAATCAGTGGTCACATCACTGGTGGTGACATCGGCGCCCTGCGGACAGTTGTTGCGGAACCAGGACAGGTCGCGCTTTAGCGCATTTGTGCCAACCATCAGGATGAAATGATCCGTGCCGAGACGGAAGACTGTCAGGTCGCTCTCGATCCCGCCTTCATGATTCAGCATCAGCGTGTAGCAGGCGCTGCCGACCGGGCGGTCAATGCGGTTGGTACAGACGGCCTCAAGGCAGTGCAGCGCGTCAGGTCCGGCAACGTCAATCTTGCCGAAGCTCGACAGCTCGGTGAGCCCCGCCGCCTCATGCGCGGCAGTCACTTCGGCCCGCACCTGGTCAAACCAGTCGGGACGGCCAAAGGTCAGCACAGGCTCGCCTGTCTTGCCGAAATAGAATGGGCGCTCGAATCCGAACACCTGGCCGAAATGCGCACCTTGCGCCACCCATTCATCATGCAGCGGCAGGGTGCGAAGGTTCCGTGCGGTGGTCCATTGCCGGCCTGGATACGCGATTTCATAGTGCCGTCCCAGCGCTTCGGGCGCGCGGGCCGTCAGCGCAGCAGCACTGTTAACAGAGGAATCGAACCGCTTCGGATCGGCCTCGTGAAGGTCGGCCGGCGGGGCGCCATGCTGGATGGCATGGGCCAGCGCCATGCCGGCACCGCCGCCGGTGGCGACGCCCACCGAATTCATTCCGCACCCAAGGAACAGGCCGCGCGTCTCAGCCGTTTCACCAAGCAGGAAACTGCCGTCGGGAGTGAAGCTCTCCGGTCCGTTCAGAAGCATCTTCACTTCCGCCGTCTGCAGACAGGGCAGACGGTGGAGCGCGTTATGCATCATCGGCTCGAAATGATCCCAGTCCTCGGGAAACAGCTGGAAAGCGAAATCATGACCAATCCGTTCAGGATCGACAGGTTTGCCCATCGGCTCGAAACAGCCGACGAGCAAGCCGCCGGAGTCATCGCGGATGTAGAGATGACCGTCATGATCCGACAATGTCGGCAGATTGCCGCTGATGCCGTCCACCGGCTTGGTCAGAAGATAGAAATGCTCGCACGGCCAGGCCGGCACTTCGGACCCGGCCATGGCGGCGGCCTCGCGGCTCCACAACCCCGTGCACAGCGCGATGGCGTCACATCTGACGGTGCCGCGATCAGTCTCGACACCGACCACCCGGCCACCTTCGGTCAGGATACCGGTCACGCCTGTGTCCTCGAAAATACGGGTGCCGCCGGCACGCGCACCCTTGACCAGCGCGGCGCAAAGATCGGACGGACTGACCCTGCCGTCATCCGGCGCCCAGACAGCGCCGACGACATCATCCGCATTCATCAGCGGCCAGCGTTCGGCCGCCTCGCCGGCAGAAATGGTATCGGCCTGCATTCCGAACAGTCCGGCAAGAGCCGCCTGCCGGCGCACATGCACCATCCGGTCCTCGTTCGTGGCAATCGACAGCGAGCCCTTGTTGATCCAGCCGACCTGCTGGCCGGTTTCTTCTTCAAGGCGCGAATAAAGGGATATGGAATAGCGCACCAGATCCGTCAGGTTACGGGTCGAGCGGAGCGCGCGTACCTGTGCCGCCGAATGCCAGGTTGTGCCGGATGTCAGTTTGTTGCGCTCGAGCAGGATCGCGTCGGACACGCCATCCCTGGCCAGATGATAGAGCGTGGAACATCCCATGACCCCGCCGCCGATCACAATGACCGAGGCGTGAGCTGGAAGATTTTCACGCGGCGTCTCCATAAGGACACTCCTTGCCGACGGCTTTTCAGGGCACCGGCTGCACTTTTACGGCGTTTATATTGCCTGGCTGAAATTGTAACATTTGAAACAAATTTACAAGTCTGTTACATCTATTTCATCAGAGTTTGAAAGTCGCCACGAATGCACCTCAAAAAGATTATTGCCGAGCATGCTGCGGAATTGTCGCCACAGTTGCGGCAGGCTGCCGATTTTGTGGCGGCCAATCCGATCGAGGTGTCATTCCGGTCGATGCGTTCCATCGCCGACAGGACCGGCCTGGCCCCGCCAACCTTCAGTCGTCTTGCCAGAAGTCTCGGCTTTGAGAATTACGAAGGTTTGAGAGAGGCCTGCCGGGTCACAGCCAAGGATACCTACAGCGGATATCACGAGAGGGCAGAGGCGCTTCGCGTCGGACATGCCAATGGCAGCGAGGATTCGCATTTCCATGTGACCTATGGACAGCAATCAATGCGCAACATCAACGAGACGATGGTCAATGCCGACCCGGGCACGGTCGAGCGTGTGGCTGACGCCGCGCTCGGGGCGCGGCGCGTCTTTATCAATGCGCAGATGGGCCAGCGCCATATCGGATCCTACGCCGGCTATGTATCCTCGCTTGCCTTCGACAATTGGGAGGTTCTCGGCGTAGAGCCGTCGAGCATCGCCAGCCAGGTGCGCAGGCTGTCGGGCAAGGATGTGATGATCTGCCTAAGCGTGATGCCCTATGCCGCCGGCACGCTGGCGCTCGCCAAGGCGGCACGCGACAGCGGCACCCGCATCATCGCAATCACTGACACGGCAGATTCGCCGATTGCGGAAATGGCTGACGCGGTTTTGATCGCCGCGACGGCAAACCGGCATTTCTTTGCGTCCCAGCTTGGCGCGCTGTATCTGCTTGAGTCGATTATTGGACTAATGGTTGCCAAGTCCGGAGACAGCATTCAGTCTAATCTTGAAAAAACAGAATTATTCTCTCGGCATACCGGAGAATATATCGAGCGGTGACAAACCGCCATACTCAACCAAGGGAGGGGAAACCCATGATGAAGAGACTTTTGGCTTCCGCACTTGCAGGTGCGTTTGCTCTGGCCCCGATGGCGGTGTCGGCAGACGGCCACGGGTGCAAGAACGAGGTTTGGAACAAGGTGATGTCGCGCGGCAAGATTGTTGTTGGCGTGAAGGCCGACTACAAGCCC
>JAKMFG010000180.1 GCA_022425565.1 Alphaproteobacteria bacterium | reverse complement strand
CAAGACCCGCCATCCGATCGAGGTGGTCAACTGGACGAACGAGGAAGGCACACGCTTTTCGCCGCCGATGATGGCATCAGGCGTGTTCGCCGGTGTGCATACGCTGGACTGGGCCTATGGCCGCTCGGATGCCGGCGGCAAGACGGTCGGCGGCGAGCTTGAGCGGATCGGCTGGATCGGCGATGAAGAGGTCGGCGCACGCAAGCTGGCAGCCTTCTTCGAGCTGCATATCGAGCAGGGTCCGATCCTCGAGGATGAGAATATCGATATCGGCGTCGTCACCCATGGCCAGGGGCTGAACTGGCTTCAGGTGACGCTCACCGGCAAGGAGGCGCATACTGGTTCCACCCCGATGCCAAAGCGCGTGAATGCTGGGCTTGGCATGGCGCGGATCACTCAGCTGGTTGATGAAATCGCCTGGTCGCACGCGCCGCTTGCGGTCGGTGCGGTCGGCCATTGCGACGTCTATCCGAATTCGCGCAACATCATTCCGGGCAAGGTCGTCTTTACAATCGATTTCCGTCACCCCAAGCAGGAGGTGATTGGCGATATGGAAGCCCGGCTACGCGCCGGTGCCGCCGAAATCTGCAAGGAAATCGGTCTGGAGATGGAAATCGAGCAGGCTGGAAAATTCGATCCGGTTGAATTCGATGACGGGTGTGTCGGGGCGATCCGCCGGGCCGCACAGCGTCTCGGCTATTCACATCGCGACATCGTATCCGGTGCCGGCCACGACGCCTGCTGGATCAACCGGGTCGCGCCGACGGCGATGATCATGTGCCCCTGTGTCGACGGACTGTCGCACAACGAGGCGGAAGACATAACAAAAGACTGGGCGACTGCGGGCGCCGACGTGCTGTTCCATGCCGTCGTTGAAACCGCCGGAATCGTCGACGATTGAGCAAGGGAGAAACACCATGAGCACGGTAATCAAGGATGGCACCATCGTCACAGCAGATCGCACCTACAAGGCCGATGTGCTGGTTGAAAATGGCAAGATCACAAAAATCGGCGAGGGGCTTAGCGCGAATGAGACGCTGGATGCTACCGGCTGTTATGTAATGCCCGGCGGGATCGACCCGCACACGCATCTCGAGATGCCGTTCATGGGCACCTACTCGACCGACGATTTTGAATCGGGCACTCGTGCCGCGCTGTCGGGTGGAACCACAATGGTGGTCGATTTCTGCCTTCCGGCCCCGGGCCAGTCGCTGCTGACAGCGATCCAGGCGTGGGACAACAAATCGACCCGCGCCACCACCGACTATTCCTTTCACATGGCGATCACATGGTGGGGCGAGCAGGTCTTCAACGAAATGCCGGAAGTCGTCTCCAAGGGCATTAACACCTTCAAGCATTTCATGGCCTATAAGGGCGCGCTGATGGTGGATGACGACGAGATGTATGCCAGCTTCCAGCGCTGTGCCGAGATTGGTGCGATGCCACTTGTTCATGCCGAGAATGGCGACGTGGTCGCCCAGCTTCAGGCAAAACTGATGGAAGAGGCCAATAGCGGGCCGGAAGCGCACGCCTATTCCCGTCCGCCGGAGGTGGAAGGTGAGGCGACCAACCGCGCGATCATGATCGCCGACATGGCCGGTGTGCCGCTCTATGTGGTGCATGTCTCCTGTGAGCAGGCGCATGAGGCCATCCGCCGTGCCCGCCAAAAGGGCATGCGAGTCTTTGGCGAGCCGCTGATCCAGCATCTGCTTCTCGACGAGAGCGAATATGCACATCCCAACTGGGATCACGCCGCGCAGCGGGTGATGTCTCCGCCCTTCCGCAACAAGCTGCATCAGGACAGCCTGTGGGCAGGTCTGCAGGCAGGCAGCCTTCAGGTGGTGGCGACAGATCATTGTGCCTTCACCACCGAGCAGAAGCGCACCGGCCTTGGCGATTTCACCAAGATTCCGAACGGAACCGGTGGTCTTGAAGACCGGATGCCACTTCTCTGGACGAATGGTGTCGAGACCGGCCGGCTGACGATGAATGAATTCGTTGCCGCAACCTCGACCAATATCGCCAAGGCGCTGAATCTCTATCCGCGCAAGGGTGCGATCCTCGAGGGGGCCGACGCCGATATCGTCGTGCTTGATCCGGCACGCGAGAAGACCATCACCCACACCGCGCAGCAATCCGCCATCGATTACAACGTTTTCGAGGGTTTCAAGGTCAAGGGCCTGCCGCGCTTCACCATGACGCGTGGGTATGTCGCCATTCAGGAGGACGAGGTGAAGACCCGTGAGGGTCATGGCCAGTTCGTGCCGCGGGAGCCGTTCGCAGCCCCCAACAAGGCACTGTCGAAGTGGAAAGCGCTGACCGCACCGCGTGCCGTTGTGCGTGATCCGGCCAATATGCCGGCGGGAGTCTGATGGCAAGCAGGACTGGCGAAGACTTGGTCATCGATGCCAAGGAACTGTGCCTGACATTCGATGCGAATGACGGGCCCGTTCATGCTCTCAAGGATGTCGATCTCAGCATCGAGAGAGGCGATTTCGTGTCCTTCATCGGGCCGTCTGGTTGCGGTAAGACCACACTGTTGCGGGTAATTGCCGATCTTGAGCATCCGACATCGGGATCGATCACCGTCAACGGCATGACGCCCGAGCAGGCACGGCTTGAACGGGCCTATGGCTATGTCTTTCAGGCGCCGGCCCTGCTGGCCTGGCGGACAATCCAGCGCAATGTCGGGCTGCCGCTGGAGATCATGGGGCTGAGCGCGGCCGAGAAGGCCGAACGTGTGGCGCGTACGCTGGACCTTGTCGGGCTTGACGGGTTTGGGCAGAAATTTCCGTGGCAGCTGTCTGGCGGCATGCAGCAGCGTGCTTCTATCGCCCGCGCACTGGCCTTCGATGCCGATCTGTTGCTGATGGACGAGCCGTTCGGCGCGCTGGACGAGATTGTCCGTGATCATCTGAACGAACAGCTTCTGGAATTGTGGAGAAAGACCGGCAAGACGATTTGTTTCGTCACCCATTCAATCCCCGAGGCCGTGTATCTGTCGAACAAGATCGTGGTGATGTCGCCGCGTCCTGGCCGGGTGACCGATATCATCGAGTCGGACCTTCCCGCCGACCGCCCGCTGGATATCCGGGAATCGAAGAAATTTCTCGATATCGCACAGCGCGTGCGGAACGGGCTTCGCGACGGGCATTCCTATGAATAGGTGCGGGACCACATACCGAATTGCGGCAGATCAGGCGGGGAGGCGTGGCTGAGATGACGGGGGCTCTGTCACGGGTGTTTCCCATTGCCACTGTGGTGGCCGCGATCATGGTCGTCTGGTACGGCTTCACGGTCTATCTGAACTCACCCTGGCAGATCGAACAATATGAGAAGGCCGGCATCGAGTGGCAGATGGAGGACCTCGTACGCGATACGATGGCGCATGATCGCCCGATCCTGCCGGCGCCGCACCAGATCGTCATTGAAATCTGGGAGACCACGGTTGAAAAGAAGATCACTTCGAAACGCTCGCTGATCTTCCATGGCGGCGTCACCCTTTCTTCAACGCTGCTCGGCTTCGCCATGGGAACGATCCTCGGCATCGGGCTGGCGGTCTCGATTGTCGAGAATCAGGCGATGGACAAGTCGCTGATGCCATGGATTATCACCAGCCAGACAATTCCCATTCTGGCCATTGCGCCGATGATCATCGTCGTGCTGAACGCGGTCGGCCTGTCCGGTCTCGTGCCGAAAGCGATGATCTCCACCTATCTCAGCTTCTTTCCGGTCGTTGTCGGCATGGTGAAGGGTCTGAGAAGCCCTGATCCTATGCTCATGGACCTGATGCACACCTACAAGGCGTCACGCTGGCAGATGTTCTGGAAGCTCCGTCTCCCGGCATCGGTGCCGTTCCTGTTCGCCTCGATGAAGGTGGCGATCGCCATCAGTCTTGTCGGCGCGATTGTCGGCGAGCTTCCAACCGGCGCGGTGGCCGGGCTTGGCGCGCGGCTGCTCGCCGGATCCTACTATGGACAGACCATCCAGATCTGGTCGGCACTGATCTCTGCGGCCTGCATGGCGGCCATCCTTGTCGCCATTGTCGGGGTTGTGAGCCATCACACGCTGAAACGAATGGGGCTGCGTGCATGACCGGGTTCCAGCGCACCATCGCCACGCTTGGTGGCCTTTCCGGCATTCTGGCACTGGTGCTCGCCATCACCGATGCCGGCGAGGCCGGTGTCCTGATGATTGCCGGAAGCATCCTTCTGGCAGCTGCCGGGCTGCGCCATCATCTGCGGCTTATGCCAGAGGCGCGAGTCGATCTCGCCGCCAGCATTGCCGGCATGATCCTGCTGCTGATGGTGCTGGATGGCGAGATGCCATCGGCAAGCTGGCCGTTCCTTGTCGGATGCTGGCTGATCGGGTGGCTGGCAGTTGAAAAATCGCTGGCGG
>JAKMFG010000215.1 GCA_022425565.1 Alphaproteobacteria bacterium | reverse complement strand
GGAAAAAGCCTCCGGTGCTGGCGAGTTCCTTGGCGTGATGGCGCATGAACTTGGCCATGTTCGCGAAGGCCATGTGCAGCGTCTTGATGACGAACTGCAGCAGGCAAGCAACAACGCGGCGCTGGCAACACTGGCGGCGATTGCCGTTGCCGCTAGCGGCAGCGGTGGTGCCGCGGCCGGCGTGCTGATCGGCGGTACCGACACGGCAAAACGGGGGTTTCTTGCCTCGCGGCGGCGCGACGAGGCAGTGGCTGACGAGATCGCCCTCGATCTTCTGGAAAAGACCGGCACCTCGGCGGTCGGGCTTCGCGACCTGATGGCAAGAATGGCACGCCAGCGCAGCCTGCCCGAAAGCCGTCAGTCCCTGTATTATTCCACCCATCCGGGTGCACAGGAGCGGCTTCAGGCGCTTCAGGATCATGTCGGCAGTTCCGCTCATAGCGACAATGAGCTGCCCGAAGTGGCGGAAGCGATCTATGACCGCATAGTCGCCAAAATGGCTGCCTGGACCGAGGCACCGCAGCGGGTCATCGTGCGGGCTGCCGAGATGGCCCCCAACCCGATGATGGAAACCTACATTCTGGCCATCGCTTCCTTCCGCCGCGGTGATCTCGGTGGCGCGCTGGCCCACATGGACGAGCTGGTAGCCCGCTATCCGGATGATGCCTTTTTCCATGAATTCAAAGGCGACATCCTGTTCGCCATGGCAAGGCCGGCCGAGGCCGCGGCATCCTATGAGACAGCGTTGCAACGCCGGCCAGGGAGCGCCCTGATCCAGCTCAATCTTGGACGGTCCTTGATTGCCGAAGGCGACCCGGCCAGCCTTGAGCGCGCCATTCAGGTGCTGGCAATGGCAAGAAATGCCGAGTCCCGATGGGGGTTCCTGCACCGGCAATACGGCATTGCGCTCGGCAAAGCCGGTCGTATCGTCGAGGCCGACCTCGCTCTTGCGGACGAAGCCATCGTGATCAATGACAAGCAGCGTGCGGCGCAACTGGCGAGGCGCGTGCTTGCACGCGAGGGAGTCGCCGAAAACTTTCGCAGCCGTGCCAGTGATATCCTGTTCCGCTATGGCGGGCAGGCCGACTGAGCAGCCGGGGTGCGCTCTCAGGCAAACCATCCGCGGCGCGGTTGCCGCTAGGCAAAGGAAGCGGCTGTTGTTATACCTTGCCGCGTCAATCCTGAACGGAGCTTCATCATGATCCGCACATCCGGACGTCTCATCATCAGCCTTCTGGCGGGCCTGTTTATGGCCATGTCCGTCATGACACCTGCACAGGCGGAAATTACCGAGGGCGACCGTTCGGCGCTGAATGACATGATCCGTGACTATATTCTCGCCAACCCCGATGTTGTGCGCGAAGCGCTGATCAATCTCGCCGACCGCGAAGAGCGAGAGCGTATCGAACAGGCGATGGGCACACTTCGCATGGACATCGGCGACCCGATCCTCGGCAACCCCGAGGGCGGCTTCACCATCTATGAATTCACAGATTACAATTGCGGCTATTGCAAGCGTGTCTTCCAGCCCCTTCAGGAGCTGATTGCTACTGATGACGACATCCGCCTGGTGGTCAAAGAATTTCCGATCCTGAGCCAGACGTCTGTGCTGGCAGCACAAGCCGGCATTGCCGCTCAGGCACAAGGAGTGTTCCCTGATTTCCATGCTGCGATGATGACGGCACGTGGAGCGATCACAATGGACAGCATCATCGATGCAGCCGAGTCCGCCGGCGCTGACATCGACCGGCTGCAGGCCGACATGAACAGTCCGGTGACAGCAGAGGTTATCGACCGCACGCGCGCAGCCGCACAGGCGCTGCAGATTTCCGGCACGCCGGGACTGGTCATAGGCTCGCAGGTCATTCCAGGTGCCATCGACCTCGACCAGATGCGCGAGATCATCGCGGCCGAGCGCGCCGCAAACAGCTGATCATCATATCCACAGCACCTTCGGACCATCTGTTTGATGGTGGGTTGGAAAGAGTGATAGGGTTCTATTCATGTCTGAAACGGTGAACATCCTCGTAATCAACGGGCCAAACCTCAACATGCTTGGCACGCGCGAGCCTGAGATTTACGGTGCCGAAATGATGGCCGATATCGAAGCTCGTTGCCAAGCTGTCTGCGAGGGCGAGAACGTCTCGCTTGACTGGATGCAGACGAACAGCGAGGCAGAAATTGTCACCGCCATCCATCAGGCGATCAACAAGGCAGACTGGATCCTGATCAACGCTGCCGGACTGACACATTGTTCGGTCCCGCTTCGCGATGCCCTGGCCCTGTTTCCGGGGCGCAAGATCGAGATACATCTTTCGAATATTCACAAGCGCGAGCCCTTCCGTCATCATTCCATGATCTCGGCGGTTGTTGACGGCACTGTGCTTGGTTTTGGTGCCATGTCCTATGTCATGGCGGTCAAGGGAGTGATTGATATGGCGAGGGAGGCCGAATAATGGCGAAAGCCCCAAAGAGCAGCGGTGCAGGCGATACCGCACTGGTCAAGGCACTGGCCGATATCCTCGACGAGGCCGGACTGGCTGAACTGGAATACGAAACTGCCGATCTTTCCGTCAGGCTGTCCCGTGTGAGCGGCGCCGCACACGTTGCCCCGGTCGCCGCAGTTGCCGCCCCGGCAGCCGCACCCGCCGCCGCCGCAACCATGGCACCAGCAGCCGCCCCGGCAGCCGACGGTGCCGATGCCGCATCGCACCCTGGCGCGGTTACCTCGCCCATGGTCGGCACCGTTTATGTGGCACCAGAGCCCGATGCGCCGAACTTCATTGAAGTTGGTGGCACAGTGAAGAAGGGCCAGACCCTGTTCATTGTCGAGGCGATGAAGGTGATGAATCCGATCACCGCTCCGGCGGACGGCACCGTCAAACAGATCTTTGTCCAGAATGCACAGCCGGTCGAGTTCGGCGAAGTGCTGGTCGTGATCGAGTAATGTTCAAGAAGATCCTCATAGCCAATCGCGGCGACGTAGCGCTCCGGGTTCTGCGGGCCTGCCGCGAGATGAACATCCCGAATGTCGTCGTGCACTCTACAGCGGACTCGGATTCAATGCCGGTGCGGCTGGCGGATGAATCCGTCTGTATCGGCCCACCTTCAAGCGCAGAGTCCTATCTGAATGTCGCCTCGATCATCACAGCTGCCGGCATCACCGGCGCCGATGCGGTGCATCCGGGTGTCGGCTTCCTTGCCGAGAATGCTGATTTTGCCGAAATCGTCGCGGCGCACGGCCTGACCTTCATTGGTCCGGAGCCGCGCCACATCCGCTCGATGGGCGACAAGGTCGAGGCAAAAATCACAGCCGCCGACTCTGGCCTGCCGCTGGTGCCCGGATCGCCCGGTGCCGTCCATACGCTGGACGAGGCACGCACAATCGGCGCAGAGGTCGGATACCCGTTGCTGGTCAAGGCCGCATCGGGCGGCGGCGGGCGCGGCATGAAGGTCGCCAATACCGCAGATGACCTTGCCGAAGCGTTCAGCTCGGCCCGGTCCGAAGCCAAGGCCGCCTTTGGGGACGACACCGTCTATCTGGAACGCTATCTCGGCCAACCGCGTCATATCGAGGTTCAGGTGATCGCCGACAGCCACGGCAATGTCGTGCATCTTGGCGAGCGCGAATGCTCGATCCAGCGCCGCCACCAGAAACTGTTCGAAGAAGCCCCCTCTCCGGTTCTCAGCGCCGAGCAGCGTGCCGAGATCGGCGGCATCGCCGCCGAGGCAACACGCCGGATGGGGTATCTCGGCGTCGGCACCATGGAATTCCTCTATGAGAATGGCGAGTTCTTCTTCATCGAGATGAACACCCGCCTGCAGGTCGAACACCCGATCACCGAGGCGATCACAGGGGTCGATCTCGTGCGCGAGCAGATCCGGATCGCCGCCGGCAACGAGCTGTCCTTCAGGCAAGAAGATGTGACATTCAACGGCCATGCCATCGAATGCCGCATCAATGCCGAGCATCCGGAGACTTTCATGCCGACACCCGGCAAGGTATCCGCCTTCCACGCGGCAGGCGGCCCCGGCATCAGGGTCGATTCCTGCCTTTATTCCGGCTATTCGGTGCCACCCTATTACGACAGCCTGATTGCCAAGCTGATTGTGCATGGCGATGACCGGGCCCAATGTCTGGCGCGGTTGAAGCGGGCGCTTGCGGAATTTGTTGTAGAGCCGATCCCGACCACGCTTGATCTTCACGCGCGGCTCGTCGATGCTCCAGCGGTGCTTGATGGCAGCTACAACATCCGCTGGCTCGAGGAACATTTCCTGAGCGACGACTAGAGCAGCGCGACGGCGACCGGCGGGACACAGCATGGCGGAACGGTTCGCATTTTCACCGGAAACGCTGATCAAGGCCTATTCGCTCGGCGTGTTCCCGATGGCGGACAGCGCCGACAGCCACGAGATCAAGTTCTACGACCCTGATGTCAGGGCATTGATCCCGCTTGCCTGGCAGGAAGGTGCGCGCCGCGAATTCCACATTCCACGCAGACTGGCACGCACTGTCAGGAAGCAGCCCTATCAGGTCACATTCAATCGTGATTTCCCCACCGTAATCGACGAATGCGCGGCGCCTCGTGACGGGCGCACCGAAACATGGATCAACCGTGATATCCGGCAGCTCTATGTGGCGCTTCACCGGCTTGGCTTCGCGCATTCGATCGAGGTTTGGAACGGTGACCGGCTGGTCGGCGGCCTCTACGGGGTGGCGCTGAGATCAGCCTTTTTCGGCGAATCCATGTTCTCGCGCCAGACTGATGCCTCGAAGATCGCGCTGGTTCATCTTGTGGCCCGGCTGCGCGCCGGACGTTTCAGGCTGCTCGACGCGCAGTTCGCCAATGATCATCTGATGCACTTCGGGATTTACGAAATTGACCGGGAGAAATTTCAGACGCGTCTTGCCGACGCGCTGGCGTACCCGGCAAAACTCCACCCCGAGGAAGACAGCCAGCCGATGGTGGATGCCATGCTGGCCAGCGGCAGGCAGAACGGCTAGTCAGGCTTGCAGCTCAGCAGCGTGATGTCATAGACCGGATGCTCCATTGCGGAAACAGCGGGACTTGAGCTGAACATCCAACCGCTGAAAACCGGACTGGGTGTCTTCGTGCTGTCATATCCGTTATCGACCACATCGAGAAAGGCCGCATCCTCCGGCGGCTCCTCCGGCGGATGATAGGCGCACCGCCGAACAGAGACGCTCAGCGTGCCAAAGGTGATTGGCGTGTCGATGGGAACGTCGAGCGTGGAAATGCGCGCGGTGATCTTGTCGAGTGCCTGCAGCCTTGCGTGCTCGCCCTCGATCCAGGCGGCGCCTGCCAGCCCCGGCCATAGCAGCAGAACGGTTGCAAGCGCAGTCAGGACCGGCTTGTGGCTGGCGTCAGGACGGGTCATTGGCGGCGGAGAACACTGCCTTGCCGAGAAGATCGGTCAGGCTGACCGGGTCGCGGGTGTCATAGATGACTTCGCCGGGCTGCATCATTTCCTCGTCAGCGCCCGGGATCAATTCGAGTTGGTTACCGCCAAGAAGCGAAGCTGCCGTGATGCGGGCGCTGCTGTCGGCCGGAATCCGAATCTTCTCATCCAGCGACATGACAATGCGTGCGGCATAGGTAACAGGATCGAGTTCCTGCCGCGAAATGCGGCCGACCTTGATACCCGCAATCCGGACATCGTCGCCGACCGACAACCCGCCCGTCGCGCCAAACTCCGCCTCTAGCTCATAGCCGTCAGTTCCGCGAATATTCGCCGCTTCATAGGCAAGCGAGACAAACGCCACCGCAGTGAAAAGGACGATGGCGCCCATCACAGTCTCAAGCATGTTGCGTTGCATCCGACCCTCCTGTCTCTATCCGGCCCTTACTCCGGGTGCCGGCCTGGCCAATCAGCTTGGTGTCCAGGGCTCGTAATCACCGGTCGCCGCCGCGCGCTTTCCGCCCTTCAGCAGATGCCCGGCGGGGCGATGCGCATATTTCGTACCGGTGGCATTCGGCATGTGGTCCTGCTGCCAGGCGTGGCGGGCATAGCCTTCTGCCGGTGGCGGATTTTCCTCGGTATGGTGCAGCCAGCCATGCCAGTCGGCAGGCACCTTTGATGCCTCGACCATTCCGTTATATCGGACATAACGCCGCGGCGGTTTGCCGGGACGCGCCTTGCGCTCTTCATAATACCGGTTGCCAAAATCATCGGCACCGATCAGCCGCGCATTGAAATAGAGATGTAGTCGCGTAACGAAATCCATGGTGTGGCAACCCTGTTATATCCGGGACAAGTCATTGAAATGAATCGGCCGTTCCCGCCCCGGGAGATGGTGACTGCAATATAGGCGTGTGCGATGCCCCACGTCCAGAGGCTGTTGAAGGTGCGCTCGCCAGCTCGACCAACCCACCAGGCGACACAGCCGAGATTCATAATCCTGTTTTGAAAGCAAGGCAATTTTTAGACAAAATTATAAATTTGTGACTTGTGACCCACTCTCAACATCATGTAGTTTTTAGCTGTCGGCACACCAAATCTTGTGATTTTTTTCACCGGCGCTATAAAAAAACAGATCAAAAACAAGCACTAACCGCCTGGAATTCAGAGTGGTTCGCAGAGAGAGATTCAGAGGCCCAATTCATGAAATTTGAACGACGCTTTACGACCGCAGGCAAAAATCCTTACGCCTCCCTCGAATTCAGATTCGCATCCAGCGAAATCAAAAACCCTGACGGTACCGTTGTGTTCCGCGCTGAGAACATCGAGGTCCCCGCACAATTCTCGCAGGTCGCCACTGACATCATGGCGCAGAAATACTTCCGCAAGGCGGGCGTGCCTGCGCAGCTGAAAACCGTCGAAGAAAGCGCTGTGCCGTCCTGGCTCTGGCGCTCGGTTCCCGACGAGAGCGCGCTTGCCAAACTGCCCGAGGAAGAGCGTTTCGACGGCGAAAGCTCTGCCAAGCAGGTGTTCAACCGCCTCGCCGGCACCTGGACCTACTGGGGCTGGAAGGGTGGTTATTTCTCTGACGAGGAAGATGCACGCACTTATTACGACGAGATGTGCTACATGCTGGCGGCGCAGATGGCCGCACCAAACTCTCCGCAGTGGTTCAACACCGGCATGCACTGGGCCTATGGCATCGACGGGCCGAGCCAGGGTCACCACTATGTCGATTACCAGAGCGGCAAGCTGACCCGCTCGGCGAGCGCCTATGAGCATCCGCAGCCTCATGCCTGCTTCATCCAGTCGGTAAGTGACGATCTGGTGAACGAGGGCGGCATTATGGACCTGTGGGTCCGCGAAGCACGCCTGTTCAAATACGGCTCGGGCACCGGCTCGAACTTCAGCCGCATCCGTGGTGAAGGCGAGAGCCTGTCAGGCGGCGGACGTTCCTCCGGCCTGATGAGCTTCCTTCGAATCGGCGACCGTGCCGCCGGCGCAATCAAGTCGGGCGGCACGACACGCCGCGCCGCAAAAATGGTGACGGTCGATGTCGACCATCCAGATATCGAGGCCTATGTCGACTGGAAGGTTGTCGAGGAGCAGAAGGTGGCAGCACTGGTTGCCGGCTCGAAGCTTGCGCAACTGCATATGGGCGAAGTCATGGCCGCCTGCCACGACGAGGCCATCAGCGGTGATGACCGGTTCGACCCGCGCGCCAACAAGCGCCTGAAGAAGGCGATCATCGCCGCACGCGGCGCCATGATCCCGGAGAACTATGTCCAGCGCGTCATCCAGTTTGCGCGTCAGGGCTATAGCGAGATCGAGTTCAAGACATATGACACCGACTGGGATTCCGAAGCCTACCTGACGGTGGCCGGCCAGAACTCCAACAACTCGGTCCGCGTCAGCAACGAATTCCTTCAGGCCGTCCTCGATCAGGGCGACTGGGAGCTGGTAAAGCGGCGCGACAATGGCGTCGCCAAGCGCATCAAGGCATCCGACCTGTGGGAAAAGATTGCCTATGCGGCCTGGGCATGCGCCGATCCGGGGCTGCAGTACGACACCACCATCAACGAGTGGCACACCTGCCCCGAGGGTGGCCGGATCAACGCGTCCAACCCGTGCTCGGAATATATGTTCCTCGACGACACAGCCTGTAACCTGGCGTCGCTGAACCTTATGCAGTTCCGTCACGAGGATGGCAGCTTCGACATCCCGGCTTTCGAGCATGCCTGCCGCTTCTGGACCCTGACCCTCGAGATCTCGGTTCTGATGGCGCAGTTCCCGTCGAAGGAGATTGCCCAACTGTCTTACGAGTACCGCACCCTCGGCCTCGGCTTCGCCAACATCGGCGGCCTGCTGATGGCGCAGGGCCATTCCTATGACAGCGACGAGGGGCGTGCCATCTGTGGCTCGATCTCGGCAATCATGACCGGTGTTGCCTATGCCACCTCGGCGGAAATCGCCAGCGAGGTAGGGCCGTTCCCGCAATACCAGAAGAACGCCAAACATATGCTGCGGGTGATGAAGAACCATCGGCTGGCGGCACATGGCAAGGCAAAAGGCTACAAGGGCCTGAACATCCTGCCGGTTCCACTGGACGCCGCTCCCTGCCCGGACAAGAAGCTGATCGATGCGGCAAAGGCGGCATGGGACAACGCTGTCGAGCTTGGCAGCGAGCATGGCTACCGCAACGCGCAGGCTACCGTCATCGCCCCGACAGGCACCATCGGCCTTGTCATGGATTGTGACACGACCGGCATCGAGCCCGACTTCGCCATCGTCAAGTTCAAGAAGCTCGCCGGCGGCGGTTACTTCAAGATCATCAACCGTGTGGTCCCGGAAGCGCTTGCCAACCTCGGCTACAGCGAGGAGCAGACTTCGGACATCGTCCGCTATGCCGTCGGCACAGGCAGCCTGAAGAGCTGCCAGTCGATCTCGCCGAGCGCACTTCGCGACAAGGGTTTTGGTGACGAGGAACTGGCCAAGGTCGAAGCGGCTATGGAAAGCGCCTTCGACGTGAAGTTTGCCTTCAACCGCTTCACCCTCGGCGACGACTTCTGCAAGGACAGGCTCGGCTTCACCGACGCGCAGCTTAATGACTACAGCTTCAACATGCTGGAGGCGCTGGGCTTCGAGAAGGATGCCATTGAGGCTGCCAATACGCATGTCTGCGGATCGATGACGCTGGAAGGTGCGCCGCACCTGAAGGATGAGCATCTGCCGGTGTTCGACTGTGCCAATGTGTGCGGCCGTATCGGCAAGCGCTTCCTGCCGGTTGACAGCCACATCACCATGATGGCAGCGGCCCAGCCCTTCATCTCGGGCGCGATCTCGAAGACGATCAACATGCCGAACAGCGCCACCGTTGAGGAATGCGGTGAAGCCTACATGATGTCCTGGCGTCTCGGCCTGAAAGCCAACGCTCTCTATCGCGACGGCTCAAAGCTAAGCCAGCCGCTTTCCTCCGGTCTGATTGACGACATCGAGGATGACGAGGAGGCCGCAGAGGCACTCGACACCCCGGTCGCCGCGGCTGCGCCGCAGGTGATCGAGAAGATCGTCGAGCGCATCGTTCATTCGGCCGAGCGCGAGAAGCTGCCGCAGCGCCGCAAGGGTTACACCCAGAAAGCGACCGTCGGCGGACACAAGGTCTATCTGCGGACCGGTGAATATGAGGATGGCCGTCTCGGCGAAGTCTTCATCGACATGCACAAGGAAGGCGCCGCGTTCCGCTCGCTGATGAACAACTTCGCCATCGCAGTGTCGATTGGCCTGCAATATGGCGTGCCGCTGGAAGAGTTCGTGGAGGCCTTCACCTTCACCCGCTTCGAGCCGCAAGGCATCGTCAGTGGCAACGACGCCATCAAGATGTCGACCTCGATCCTCGACTATACCTTCCGCGAGCTGGCGATCTCCTACCTCGACCGGCATGACCTCGGCCATGTTGACCGCGAGGACCTTGAGGTCTCGACCACCGGCGCAGGCGAGGCACAGTCCGAGCTCGTCAACAAGGTGACGAGCCGTGGCTTCATCCGCAAGCAGGGCCTTGTGGTCTATTCCAACGCCGCGACGGCAGCCGCCGCTCCGGCCGAGGAAACAGTCACCACCATGCGCGCGGCAACGCCAGAGGCTGCAGTGGTCACCGAAGCGGTCGCAGCGACATCGAACGCAGAAGCCGTGACGGCGGAGCGTGTCCAGCAGGCGCGGATGCAAGGCTATGAGGGCGAATCCTGCCCTGAGTGCCAGAACTTCACGCTTGTCCGCAATGGCACCTGCCTGAAATGCAACACCTGTGGCAGCACCACAGGCTGCAGCTGATCTCTCCCTGCAGAGCAACCTGCAGACTGGCCCCGCACTTCGGTGCGGGGCCTTTTTCTTGCCACTCAAACCGAAAGATTTTGGTTTGAACGGCCGGCATGGCTGTGCCAATGTCCCGCGCAGCATATCAACCATGACGAACAACGGAGACTGATCATGGCCAGCACCGTCGAATCCCGCCTCACTGAAATGGGCATCACTGTTCCGGACGCACCGGCTCCGGCCGCCAACTATGTTCCCTGGGTCAAGAGCGGCAACATGGTCTATGTCGCCGGCCAGGTGCCCTTTGTCGACGGTAAGCTGACTGCGACGGGGCATCTCGGCGACAACGCCTCCGTCGAGGACGGCTACGAGCAGGCAAAGATCTGTGCGATCAACCTGATTGCGCAGGTAAAGGCGGCCTGCGATGGTGATCTGGAACGTGTCGTACGTGTGGTCAAGCTCGGCGGCTTCGTCGCCTCGACCCCCGATTTCACGCAGCAGCCGGCCGTCGTCAACGGCGCCTCGGACCTGATGGTCGCCGCCTTCGGTGATGCCGGCAAACATGCCCGCTTTGCCGTCGGCAGCAGCGTGCTGCCGCTGGGATGCCTTGTCGAGGTGGACGGCGTCTTCGAAATCTCCTGACGACCGCTCGACACATAATGTCAGGTCTGGTCACCCGACCCTGAAAACCGAATTGGCCGCTGGTAAAATGCCGGCGGCCACTTGCGTCACAGCTCCTCTCTCGCCATCTCCAAAGCTATGGACGGCGACAGCTTTACCCTTGAACTTGCCCCCTCGATCGCCGACATCCCGGCGGCCGAATGGGACCAACTTGCCGGCATGTCGAACCCGTTCGTCAGCCACGCTTTTCTACGCGCGCTCGAGGTTGGCGGCGCGACCGCAGGCGACAGCGGCTGGGACCCGATGCATCTGGTCCTGCGTGATGCCGAAGGACGGCTCGCCGCCGCGATGCCGCATTATCTGAAACATCATTCCTACGGCGAATATATCTTCGACCACAGCTGGGCGAACGCCTTCACCCGCGCCGGCGGGACCTATTATCCGAAAATGCTGTCGGCGGTGCCCTTCACCCCGGCGACCGGCCCGCGATTCCTCGTC
>JAKMFG010000176.1 GCA_022425565.1 Alphaproteobacteria bacterium | reverse complement strand
GGCGATATCGTGAATGTGGAGGGTGCCTTTGCCGCCATTTCGATTACGAAATCGCGGTCCATCCTCACCCGCTTTGTCTCGTGATCGACTGTACATCCAGCCGCCTCGAGAACATCAATTGCATCATCATTCAGAAAGAGGATACCAATATCCTCGAGCACCCGCATGCTGGCCTCATGAATGGCTTCCACGCCCTCGTCATTCACAGGCTCCGCCGGATTGTCGAGGTAACTCGCCGCTGCCCATTCCAGCTGTTCGGAAAGGAAAGGCGGTTTTGGGGCGGCCTCGCCGCTTCGGCGGCGGCGGCGGGAGCGGCTCTTTGCTTCAGCTGCAATATCGGACATGAGGCACCTCACATGGTCACATGTTACCCATCGACTGCGAAAACCGTATCAGCAGAAATGCCCTGTATCGTTCAAAAAATGACATCTCATGCTTCATTTCGGTCATCCGGGTCCGCTCGTTAAATTCTCGTCATTCGGGGTTGCTCATGATGACCTGTTTCAGCTTTGCCTTGTATGCCGCTTCATGGGTGCTGCATAGTCGGCCCGGATATGGCGCTTTCGGGCTGATCAACATGGGAGACAGGTGCAGTGGCACAAATCCAGTTTGTTCTCGGCGGGGCGAGATCCGGAAAATCGGCACATGCGGAAGGTCTTGCTGAAGCAGCCGGACGCAACCCGATCTACATCGCGACCGCCGAAATCTTCGATCAGGAGATGGAATCACGGATCGAACTCCATCGTGAACGCCGCGGCCCCCACTGGCAGCTTGTAGAGGCCCCGCTTGACCTGCCGGAGGCGCTTGCGAGAGCCGACGGTCCGGATAGCGTGATCCTGATCGACTGTCTGAGCGTCTGGATCACGAATGTGCTGGTGCATGAGCAAGATACAGATGCAGCCTGCCGAGCATTGGTAGACATGCTGGCCGATTGCAGCGGCCATGTGATCCTTGTTGCCAGCGAAACCGGGCTCGGCATCATCCCGGAAAACAAGCTCTCGCGGCAGTTTCGCGATGCCAACGGTCGCCTCAACCAAGCTGTGGCTGCCGTGGCAAATGAAGTTTTTTTTGTCGCTGCGGGGATTGCGTTAAGAATTAAACCCCAGCAATAAAAGACGACGGTATTTTTACGCGTCACCCGGATGCATATTTATGAACTCCTTTTCCTCCACATCGCACGTTCGCGAACTTTACGAGCAGTTGCCCCAACCGGATGACTCCGCGCGTTCGGGTGCAGCGGCCAGGCAAGACCAACTGACCAAACCACCCGGCTCGCTCGGCAGGCTGGAGCAGATCGCTCTATGGATGGCCAGTTGGCAGGAAACCGTGAACCCGCAGATTGAAGCTGGCAAATGCCTTGTGTTCGCTGGCAACCATGGTGTGGTCAAACAGGGAATCAGCCCCTTCCCGCCGGAAGTCACACAGCAGATGGTCTGGAATTTCGAGGCTGGCGGCGCAGCCATCAACCAGCTTTGCGAAACGGCTGAGCTGGAGCTTGAGGTTACCGCGCTCGAACTGAACCGTCCAACCATTGACTTCACCACCGCACCCGCCATGGATCCTGACGAGGTTCTGCATGCGATGAATGCCGGTGCAGCCGCAATTGGCGAAACATGCGACTATCTGATCGTTGGCGAGATGGGAATTGGAAACACGACCGCTGCAGCCACCCTGTGCATGGCGCTGTTCGGCGGCAATGCCAGCGGCTGGGTCGGCCCCGGAACCGGGCTTGATCAGGCCGGGGTAACGCACAAGGCGATGATTGTTCAGGCGGCCATAGACCGCCATGGCGATGAATTCGATAACCCGGTCAGCCTGCTCGCCACATATGGCGGGCGCGAGCTTGCCGCCATTGCCGGCGCGGTGCTCGAAGCGCGCCTTCGCCGCATTCCGGTGATGCTCGACGGTTTCATCTCCTCTGCGGCGGCGGCAACACTGACGGCCGGCAACCGGCTGGATGTCCTGGATCACTGCATGATCTCACATCTATCGCCGGAACCGGGCCACATGCGGCTCGCGTCTGCCCTTCGCAAGCAACCATTTCTCGACCTTCGCATGCGTCTTGGCGAGGCCAGCGGCGCGGCTGTGGCGACCCTGCTTGTTCGGGCGGCGTTGTCCACCCACAACGGAATGGCAACGTTCGATGAAGCCGGCGTCAGCAAGAAGGCATGACCACAGAGGCCGAGACAAGCAGACAATCCATTTCGGGTGACTGCGCCTCTGCCTTTCTCTTGCTCAGCCGGATTCCGGTGACCTGGCATCGTTTCCGGGACGACCAGCCTCCTGACTTCATTTCCTCGCTCTGGGCCTTTCCACTTGTCGGCCTTGTCCTGGGGGCTGTGGGCGGCGGCGTTCTGGCAGCCGGACAGGCCCTTGCCCTGCCACCATTTGCCATCGCCATCTGCGGCCTTGCGGCGATGATTTTCCTGTCAGGTGCAATGCATGAGGATGGTCTTGCCGATATGGCCGACGGGTTTGGCGGCGGACGCGATACCGAAGCCAAGATCCGCATCATGCATGACAGCCGCATCGGCACCTACGGCGTGCTGGGACTGATCCTGACCGTTGCGATCCGCATCGGGTTCTACATGACTTGCATCGGCATTTTCTCAGGCTGGCAACTGGTGCTGTTCATGGCGGTACTTCAGGCGGCCTGCCGCTTGCAACCGGTCGTGCAGCTGTCGGCATTCCGGGTCAGCCCGCATGCAAGCCTTGCCCAGCTGACCGGACGTCCGGGTGCAACCCGGCTTGGTGCCGCAGCCATTATCTGTCTTCTGCCAATGATCTGGCTGCTTGGCCCGGTTGTGAGTGCATCCATGGTTATCCCGGCACTGGCACTTGCCATCTGGACCGGTCAGCTGGCCACACGCCATGTGGAAGGGCTGACCGGCGATGTCATGGGGGCCACGGTTGTTCTGGCCGAAATCATCATGCTGATGTGCTGGGCCTCGGTCAGCGGGATGATACCGGCATGAGCAAACATCCCGAGACAAGCGAAATCTTCTTTGTCAGGCACGCGCCGGTGGTCAAAAAATCCGGCCATGTGCCGCCGGCAGACCCGCCGATTCAGGAGCTGGACTATCGTCTGGAACAGGTTGCTGCAATGCTGCCACAAGGCGCGTGCTGGCACGTCTCGCCGCTCTTGCGGGCGCACCAGACAGCCGCGCTGCTGACGCCGCTTCTTGCGCCGAAATCAATGACAGAAAACGCAAATCTTGCGGAAATGGACCTTGGGGACTGGGCAGAGCGGCCAGTTGCCGAGGTCTGGGAAGAAATCGAGCGCGGCCCGCTTCACAACTGGTCATTCGTTACCGCCGAGCTGGAACCACCCGGCGGTGACAGCTTTACCACCCTGATGAAACGTGTCGGTAGCTGGATGGACGAGGCAGCTGACGGCTTTACTGCCGAACCGCAGATCGTCGTTGCCCATTCCGGCGTGATCCGCGCGGCGCTTGCACATG
>JAKMFG010000201.1 GCA_022425565.1 Alphaproteobacteria bacterium | reverse complement strand
ATCCAGACCCCGCGGCCCGGGAGCTTGCAGGCAAGGTCGGCGACGGCATGGCCGTCCGGCCCCGCAACAAAGCGGATCAGCTGCTCACGCGGCAGGTTCTGCCCAGACAGGATGCAGGTTCGATCCGTCATGCCGCGCTCCGACCATGGTCCCTAGCTCGCCGCCGGCTCGTCGCCGGAGACTGCTTCTTGAGCTGCTTCTGGAGCCGCTTCTGGGGCTGCATCGGTGACCGCATCACCTTCAGCTGCATCGGATGCCTCACCGGCCTCGGGCTCGTCATCGAACCAGTGAGCCCGTGCCGCCATGATGATATCGCCAGCCTCGGTGTCATCCTCGAGACCATGCTCGGACAACAGCGCGACAAGCTCGTCACTATCGAGATCGGCAAGATCATCAAGCGAAAGCACCTCATTCTCGGCAAGCTTCAGCATCATGCCGAGGCTGATATATTCGAAATTGCGGAGATCGTCGGCAACCTTGAGACTGTCGAGAGCTTCGTTGATCCGCTGAGCCTCACGCTCCACGAATTCAACTGCCCTCGTCTGCAACTCCTCTGCAATGCCCTCGTCAAATCCCTGAATGGTAGCCAGTTCCTCGATCGGGGTCTCGGCAATCTCCTCGGGAAGAACAAATCCCTCGGCAACCAGCAGATGGGCGATCACATCATCGATGTTGAGTGCCTCGATAAAGCGGGCCGAGCGGGTCCGGAACTCTTCCTGACGGCGCTCTGATTCCTCAGCTTCTGTCAGGATGTCGATGTACCAGCCGGACAGCTGCGAGGCCAGACGCACATTCTGGCCGCGACGGCCGATGGCAAGGCTCAGCTGGTCGTCCGGTACGACGACTTCCATCCTGCTAGAAACCTCGTCCATCACCACCTTTGCGACTTCAGCCGGGGCCAGCGCATTGACGACGAAAGAGGCGGGATCCTCGATATAGGGAATGATCTCTACCTTCTCGCCCTGTAGCTCGCCAACAACGGCCTGCACGCGGCTTCCGCGCATGCCGACGCAGGCACCGACCGGGTCAATTCCAGAATCCTTCGACAGAACGGCTATCTTGGCGCGGCTTCCGGCCTCGCGGGCAACGCCCTTGATCTCGATGATGCCATCATAGATTTCAGGCACTTCCTGAGTGAAAAGCTTTGCCATAAACTCGTTGCAGGCGCGCGACAGGAAAATCTGCGGGCCACGCTGCTCCTCACGAACGTCGATGATATAGGCGCGCACTCGGTCGCCCTGACGCAGATTCTCGCGCGGGATCATCTCCTCACGGCGGATCACCGCCTCGGCGCGACCAAGGTCGACCGTGATCGAATAGCTTTCCGCGCGTTTCACCGTGCCGACGACGATCTCACCCACACGGTCCTTATATTCCTCGTACTGACGGGCACGTTCGGCATCACGCACCTTTTGCGAGATCACCTGCTTTGCCGTCTGGGCAGCGATCCGCCCGAATTCAATCGGTGGCAGCGACTGACGCCAGAATTCACCAAGTGCAAGCGACGGCTCCTGCTTTGCGCCCTCGGCAACACTCATCTGTGTGGCATCATCCTCGACTTCCTCAACCACCTCGATCCAGCGCTCCAGCGTGATGGAGCCGGTCTTCCGGTCGATCATCGCGCGGATATCACGGTCCAGACCGTATTTCGCACGGCCGGCTTTCTGGATCGCCTCTTCCATGGCGACCATGACCTCTTCGCGCTCGATCGACTTTTCGCGCGCCACCACATCGGCGACCTGGATCAGTTCCAGTCCTGGGATCGAAGATGTATCCATTTGTCTCTACCTGCTCTGTCTGCTGGTTAGGTTGTGTTTATGCGGCCTGTTCAGTTCCGCGCGGCTGCCTCGCGGGCCAGAATTTCAACCGGATCGATCCGCGCCGCCTCGATCTCGTCAAAGGCGAAGTCAAACCGCCCGAAGGATGTCTCGAGCACCACTCGACCATCGCTGTCGAGCCCGCCAAGGCGCCCGTTGAAGCGCTTGCGGCCGTCAAGCATGAAGCGCAGCGTGATTTTCGCCAGCTCGCCACTATATAGCTCGTAATCCTCGATCCGGGTCAGCGGCCGGTCGATTCCGGGGGAACTGACCTCCAGCGTGTAGGCATCCGAAATTGGATCCTCCACATCGAGAAGCGCAGCAACATGCCGGCTCAGCGTCTCGCAATCCTCGACCGTCATCTCTCGTTCAACCACCGGCTCGGCCATGATCTGCAGTTGGCTGCGGCCACCCTTGGCACCAGAATAGCGGACCCGAACGAGCCGGAAACCGAGATCGGTTACCGCGCCGTCGATAATCTGGCTGATCCTAGATTCTACCACTGTGTGTCCGCCACCCTTGTCCGGCCTGCCGGCAATTCCGTCCGTTGACGAAAATCGCGCAATAAAAAAAGCGGGCCCGCGGCCCGCCATCGTGATCGACAGCTTGTTTGTTAGCCATCTTATAGTCCGCCAGCCCGGTGAAGGCAAGCAAGAACCGGTCATGACCCGGCCGTCACCCGTCGCGGCGTTCGAACAGGAACCAGTTTGGCACCCGGTCCTCACGCTCGGCCTTTTGCATGTAGCGGGTGGGAACCAGTCCTTCGGGGCGACTGCGCCAGTCGGCAGGTCGCCGCGCCGTCCAGCTAAAGGCAGGGTGCGAGATCGCCGCCTGAAGAAGCCAACCCTTGGCCACCGGATGATCGCTTGCCAGCACCAGCATTCCGCCCGGCCTGATCAGCCGCGCCAGCTGGTCGAGGACGGCGGGCTGCAGAATGCGCCGCGACGCATGGCGCTTCTTCGGCCAGGGATCGGGGAACAATACGTAAGCACCGGCCAGCGTCTCATCGGCCATGCCGTCGAGGATCAGACGCACATCATCATCCCAGATACGAATATTGCCGATGCCGCCATCCTCGATGTGGCGGAGCAGGCTGGCAACACCATTGACGAACGGCTCGGCGCCAATGAAGCCAGCTTTAGGACGCGCGGCTGCGATGGCGGCGAGATTCTCACCGCCGCCAAAGCCAATTTCAAGAAACAGGTCGTCCGGAGCGCCGTCAAATTGCGACGCCGGAGATGCGACCGGATCGAGACGCAACTGGGGGAGGCGTGTGTCCAGAAGCTGCTGCATGGTGACCCGCAACTTCCGGCCACGCCGTCTGCCGTAGAAATGCGGCTTCTCCGCACTTGTCATCAGCACATCCTCACAACACCGGCCTCACAACCCCGGCCTCACAAAACCGGCCTCGCAAAACCGGCAGCTGCCGGCGTCAGGCTCAGACAGCGGCGGCCAGCTTGTCGGCCAGATCGACGGCTTCCCAGCTGAAACTTCCCGGACCAGCTTCACCGGCGACACGGCCAAAATGGCCATAGGCAGCGCTGGGCACATAGATCGGCCTGTTCAGGCTGAGATGCTCGCGAATGTTACGCGGGGTCAGCGGCATGCATTCAGCGATCGCCGCCTCGAGGCTGGCATTATCGACGGTGCCGGTGCCATGTGTATTGGCATAGACGGACACCGGCTCGGCAACGCCGATGGCGTAGGCGATCTGGATGGTGCAGCGCTCGGCGAGGCCGGCGGCGACGACATTCTTGGCAAGATAGCGCGCGGCATAGGCTGCCGAACGGTCGACCTTTGTCGGGTCCTTGCCGGAGAAGGCACCGCCACCATGTGGCGCAGCACCGCCATAGGTGTCGACGATGATCTTGCGACCAGTCAGTCCGGCATCGCCGTCAGGGCCGCCAATCACGAAGTTGCCAGTCGGATTGACCAGCAGGTCTTCCTCACCGACCATCCATCCGTCCGGGAGCACGTCGGCGATCAACGGCGTCACCAGCTTGCGAATGTCGGACTGGGTTGCGGCTTCGGCATGCTGTGTCGAGAGAACCACCTTGTGGGCGCCCGTCGGCTTGCCGTCATCGTCATAGACAAGTGTGATCTGGCTCTTTGAATCCGGCCCCAGAATGGTGTCGGCATCCGCCTTTCTGACTTCGGCAAGACGCTTCAGGATCTGGTGCGAATAATGAATCGCGGCAGGCATCAGCACATCGGTCTCGCGGCAGGCATAGCCGAACATCAGACCCTGGTCGCCCGCGCCCTCGTCCTTGTTGTCGCCGCTGTCGACGCCCATCGCGATATCCGAGGATTGCTTGTGAAGGTAATTCTGGAATTCGAGATGGGCATGGTGGAACTCATCCTGCTCATAACCGATATCGGCAATGGCGCCGCGAACCGCGCTCTCGATGGAATCCATAATGCCGGACATCTTGTCCTCGGAGGCGCGCACCTCACCGCCGATGATCACGCGGTTCGTTGTGGCAAAGGTCTCACAGGCCACACGGGCTTCCGGTTCCTGAGCGAGGAACAGGTCAAGGACTGTATCCGACACCCGGTCGCAAAGTTTGTCAGGATGCCCTTCGGACACTGATTCCGAAGTAAAGAGGTGAGGCATTAATCTCTCCGGTGTGAATACAACTGTGTTTCAGGGTTTCAAATGCCTTATCGATGGTTTTCGGTCAAGGCGGATGTTGAAAAGCGCCAGCAACAGAAGAAGGGCCATGAAGGGCCATTCCCGCCAGCCGGCATATGCTGTCGGGGGAAGCGGGGCCGGCACGGCCACGTCAATGAAGCCGGTTTCGCCAAGACCAATGCGGCCAAGATCACGGCCCGACGGGCCAAAGGCAGCCGTCACGCCAGTATTGGCAACGCGAATCATCGGAATGCCTTCCTCGACGGCACGCATGCGTGCCTGCTCCAGATGCTGCCATGGCCCGGGCGTGTCGCCGAACCAGCCGTCATTCGTCAAGTTGACCAGCATCTGGGGTCGCGGGCCCGGGCCGGCCGCCACACCCGGAAACAGCGTTTCATAACAAATCAAAACCTGAATCAGACCGAAATGGGGCAGTGCGATCAACTGCTCGCCCATGCCAGCCGAGAAATCTATCGGACCGGCGATAGCGTCAATGAAGGGCAGGGCGCCACGCAGGGGAACAAATTCGCCGAAGGGGACAAGGCGGCGCTTGTCGTAGATTGCTTCGATGGTGCCATCGGCACGCATCAGGACGGCCGAATTGAACAACCGTTTCCGAGCATCAAAACGCGGCACGCCGGTGAGCAGCCATCCGTCGAAGGGCAGCGCTTCCCAGGCCGCTGTCCGCAGGATCTCCGGCTCACGGTCGAGGAGCCCGGCAAAGGCCGTTTCCGGCCAGATCACAAGTTGCGGCACAGGTGTCTGCCGGCGCGACAGGGTCTGCAGCCTTTCAAGGTGCGAGGGCCGCAGGGAGCGGTCCCATTTTTCATGTTGCGGTACAGCTGGCTGCACCAGACGGGTCACCTTGGAAGGGGTTGAAAGCGGCGTCGGGGTTTCGGCAAGGCGCCCCCAGCCATAGGCCGCCAGCACCGGCAGAAGGGCGGCAAGGCAGATCGCGGGCTTTCGCTGGCCGGCAATCCAGAAAGCCGGCGCCAGCCCGGCCGCCAGTGCCAGAAGCGTCAACCCGTATAGCCCGACAAGGCTGGCCGATTGCAGCAAGGGCAGATTTGCAGAGAAAAGATATCCCGGCGCATTCCAGGGAAAGCCGGTGGCAATATGGCCACGCGCCCACTCGCAAAGGGCGAGAAACAGCAGCAGCCAGCCGAGCCTTGCGCCCGTGCTGCGGCCAAGCCGGTGTGCCAGCGCCGCGGCGGGCACCCAGAAAGAGGCGAGGAGGAGCGGAATGCCGATCAGCGGCAATGGCAATAGCGGCCAGTAATTGGTATCGCCTGTCACCAGCGAAAGTGAAATCCACCAGACCGAAGCAAAGAACCAGCCAAACCCGGTCAGGCCGCCTGCCAGTGCCGCCCGTCGCATGGTCGCGGCATTGGTGATGATCAGCGCCGGCCATGACAGCAGCGCAATCAGCGGCACGACACCAAAGGGAGGGAGGGTCAGCGAGGCACCGGCGCCGGCAAGGCAGCATGCCACCATCGCCGGCCAGTGGCGGCTGTCCCCATCAGCCACCGGCCGACTGCGCCTGGCGAGGGACACCCCGAACCTTGAGAAGCGACAGGCGCCGCGGGTCGCCCTCGATCACTTCGAACTGCACCCCGGTCGGATGACGCACAACCTCACCGCGTCCCGGCACGCGTCCGGCGACAGCACAGACCAGACCACCAACTGTATCGATCTCGTCGCGATCATCGTCCTCGAGAAGCCGCCCGGTCAGAATTTCAAGCGCCTCGACCTCGAGCCGGGCCTCGGCGAGAATGGTGCCATCGTCATTGACGGTGATCTTTGGCTGTACCGCCTCGTCATGCTCGTCCTCAATCTCACCGACGATTTCCTCGACGAGATCCTCGATTGTGATGAGCCCGTCGACCCCGCCAAACTCGTCCACGACAAGAGCAAGGTGCCGGCGGCGAAGTCGCATTTCGTGAAGAAGGTCAAGCAGCCGGATCGTCGGCGCGACGAACAGTGCCGGCCGCAACAGGGTGCTGACATCGGGTGCCCTGCCGGCATGCAGGTGGGCAAAGACATCCTTGATATGGATGATCCCGGCAATATCGTCCAGCGTGTCGCGCCGGACCGGAAGCCGGCTGTGGTTCACCGCCGTCATCTGGGCGATGATCTCGGAAAAGCTCTCGGACATACCGACCGAGACGATATCGGCGCGCGGGATCATCACATCCGAGGCATTCAGATCACGCAGCCCGAGGATGTTGCGCAGCAAGGTGCCCTCATGTGCGTCGAAACTGGCGCGGTCGGCGCTGCTGTCGGCAAGCAGGGTTTCAAGCTCGTCTCGCCGAGACGCAGATGTTTTCAGCCCCGGAAACACTATGCCGAGAAGCTTGCGGATCATCACCCGGCCTCCGCTGTATCATGAAAAACTATGGTGCCCGCATACGGGTCGGCGATGCCAAGCTTCGCCAGAACGGCAACCTCGCCGGACTCCATCGCTTCGGCGTCGGCCTCGTCATCATGATCATGGCCCATCAGGTGCAACAGACCATGCACCCACAGATGGACAAGGTGATCATTGAAGGCTTTGTCGTCGCGTACGGATTCGGCACGAACCGTCTCGAATGCAATGGCAATCTCGCCGGCAGCAAGGCGGCCCTCACCGTCAGTCTCGGTCTCGCCACTTGGAAAGGACAGCACATTGGTTGGCTTGTCCTTGCCCCGGAACTGCTCGTTCAGGCCGGCGATCCGGCCATCGTCGCAGAACAGCCCACCAACATTCAGGGGCGGCAAATCGAAAATGGCACAGGTAGCATCAGTGGCCGCGCGCAGTCTTTCGCTGGCGGCGTCAATCTCATCAGCCGGCCAGATGGTCCGGTCGATCATCATTTCCAGATGGCTTGCGCCATCGGTATACCAGTCTTCCGACGCGTAATGGTCGTCGTCGTCCGGACTGTCGGGCTCCAGGGGCATTTCACTCATGCCGGTATCGTTGCACATTGCATGCGGGTCTCTCGGCGTGTTCGCCAGCTGTCATTTGGACTGATTTTGGCGTGGCTGTCCAGTCGCTAGCGCTATCTAGGAACCGGATTCGTACGCCGCAAGGATTCGCGCGACGACCGGATGTCGCACAACATCCTTTCCCGACAGGTGAATGATGCCGATGCCCTCGACGTCATCCAGCCGCTGCACAGCATCGGCAAGCCCTGACGGATGACCGTCGGGAAGGTCGATCTGGCTGAGATCGCCGGTAATCACCATGCGTGAATCCTGACCAAGACGCGTCAGCACCATCTTCATCTGCACAGGCGTCGTGTTCTGCGCCTCGTCGATGATGACATAGGACGAACTCAGCGTACGGCCGCGCATGAAAGCCAGCGGCGCGATCTCGATCTCGCCGCTGACAAGCATCCTGTCGACCTTGTCGGCTGGCATCATGTCATAGAGCGCGTCATAAAGTGGCCGCAGATAAGGATCGACCTTTTCCTTCATATCACCCGGCAGGAAGCCGAGCCGTTCACCGGCCTCGACCGCCGGACGCGACAGCACGATCCGTTCGACCTCGCGCTTCTTCAGCGACTCGACCGCCTTGGCGACAGCGAGATAGGTCTTGCCCGTACCTGCGGGTCCAAGTCCGAACACCACCTCGTTGCCACGAAGCAGTTTCAGATAGGCCGTCTGCCCGGGTGTCTTGGCGATGATCTTCTTTTTCCAGGTTTCGAGCCCCTGGCCTGATGATGGCGGCGCGTCGCCCGCCTCCACCCAGCGTACCGCATCGCGGATGAGCGAACTGTCAGCCGGCACTTCACCGCCATCCTCGTCAAGTCGGCGATAGATGTCCTCCAGGGCACGGCGCGCCTTTTTGGCTTCTGCCGCCGGTCCGGTGATGGTGATGCTGTTGCCGAAACTGTCAAGGGACACATCGAGTGCCTGTTCCAGCTGCGCAAGGTTGGCATTGTGCTCGCCGGTCAGCAGGGCAAGCGTGCCGTTATCCTCAAATTCCATGCGAATGGAGGTGGGTTTCGGTGTCTTCACGCCAACCCCCCGCTCACAGGACAGATCCGACGATGCTGTTCTGCCTCGCCTCGGCAACCTCGCAGCTGACGATGCGGCCGACCAGGGTTTCATCGCCCACCAAATTCACGGCTTGCATATAAGGGCTGCGGCCCGCCACCTGGCCCGGCCGGCCGCCGGCACGTTCGACAAGAACATCCATGCGCGTGCCAAGCGTCGACTGGTTGAACGCATATTGCTGCGCGTTGAGCAGCTGCTGCAGCGCCTCGAGCCGGTCCGACTTGACGTCTTCGGGAACCTGGAGGTCCTCGCCGGCTGCCGGGGTCCCGGGGCGCGGGCTGTATTTGAAGGAATAGGCCGAGGCGTAGCGGACGCGGTCCACAAGCGACAGCGTGTCGGCAAAATCCCGGTCGCTCTCGCCAGGGAAGCCGACAATGAAATCCCCTGACAAGGCGAGGTCTGGCCGCACGTCACGCAGGCGGTCGATGACCCTGAAATAGGCATCGCGGTCATGCCTGCGATTCATCGCCTCAAGGATATGGTTCGAGCCGGACTGCACCGGAAGATGAAGATAGGGCATCAGTGCCGGTATATCGCGATGCGCGAGAATCAGGTCATCATCCATATCGAGCGGATGGGATGTGGTGTAGCGGATGCGGTGGAGGCCATCGATCTCGGCAAGCTCGCGGATCAGCCGCGCAAGGCTCCAGATGCTGCCGTCCGGCGCTTCACCGTGATAGGCGTTTACATTCTGCCCGAGAAGAGTCAGCTCGCAGGTGCCGGATCCCACAAGGCGGCGCGCCTCTTCGATGACGCCCTTTGCCGGCCGCGAGAATTCCGCGCCGCGCGTATAGGGAACCACACAGAAGGCACAGAACTTGTCGCATCCTTCCTGCACCGAAAGAAAGGCCGCAGGTCCGCGCGGCGCATGCTCGCCCGGCAGCTGGTCAAACTTGATTTCCTCGGGAAACTCGGTGTCGATGGCGCGGGTACGGGCGGCCGGATCAGCACGGCTCACGAGCTCCGGCAACCGGTGATAGGTCTGCGGCCCGACAACGATATCGACCCATGGCGCGCGGCGGGTGATTTCCTCGCCCTCTGCCTGGGCAACGCAGCCAGCAACAGCGATGGTGACATTGCGTCCCTGCTGGTCACGGGCATGTTCTTTCATCATCCTGAGACGGCCAAGCTCGGAGAAGACCTTCTCCGACGCCTTCTCGCGAATGTGGCAGGTGTTGAGGATGACCATGTCCGCCCCGTCCGCCTGCGATGTCGGCGCATAGCCGAGCGGCGCCAGAACATCTGTCATGCGATCGGAATCATAGACATTCATCTGGCACCCGTAGGTCTTGATGAACAGCTTTTTTGTCACAATCGCAGCCTTCCCGAAGGGGTTGATAACGCCGGATGTTCTAGGCCGGACAGCAGAGCGGGTCAAGCGCCCGCCTTTGGCAGGCAAAGCGGCAAAGCAGCGCGTTTACAAGGCACGACGCATGACCAGGGCATCGACCAGCTCGCGATCACGGCGATAATAGCCCGGACGACGCCCGACCTCGCGGAATTCGAGCCGTTCATAAAGTGCCCGAGCCGGCGCATTGTCGACCGCAACTTCGAGGCTGATTTCCTCGACACCTTCGCTTGCCAGATCAGCCAGCGCAAACAGAAGAAGCCGTGTCGCCACACCGCGCCGCAGCAGCTCCGGCGCCACCGCCACCGAAACGATATCGGCGCTGCCACCGCCGGCGAGGACAAGCAGATAGCCCATCGCGTCGGCACTGAGATCCGGAACGATGACGAAACCCCGAAAGGCAGGGCGAGACACCAGTTCCTGAAGATTGCGAAGGTTGAGCGGATTGGGAAGCTGCGCCGCCTCGATGGCGGCAATGGCTTCAAGGTGCCGGGATTCCAGCGCCACCGTGATCACGATTTCGACGGCCCCAGAAAAGCCGGCGCAACATAGAGCGGAAGCAATGGCTCATGATCGAGGCACCTTGAAATCCGCACCTCCGCCAGGCGCGCAACCTGCAGCGAATCGATCGGCAGTGCCGACAGATCTGGCTGCAGCCCAGCATTCTCAAAGGCCTCAGCAAGAGGGACGGCACCGGCACCGGTCACCATTGCGCCATGCCACGCACCGGCAAGCGGCCTGTCATCCTCGGGATCGATCTCGAGAATTTCGGACAGCGGGTCCGCGGCGGCTGTGAACAGCTGCGCAAAATAGCTGCCGCGCCGCGTGTCTGCGGTGGCGATGACATGTCCACCATCGGCTCGAGGAGACGCGTCATGCGCCGCTGCCGCAAGACAGGACACGCCTGTTCCGGCAGCACCTGTGGCGAGGGAGAAGCCCTTTGCTGCGGCCAGCGCCACCCTGATTCCAGTGAAGGAACCCGGGCCACGTCCAGCGGCAACATGCGTGATCTCATCCGGCTCTACACCCGCCTCGGCAAGCGCGGCACGGGCAAGCTCGCTGATGAGTGCGGCATGGCCATGGCGGGCCTCATGCAGATGCTGGATGCCCGGCATTCCCGTCCGCACAACGGCAGCCGAGGCCCGGTCAGCACTCGATTCGAGCGCCAGCATTACCAAATTATCCTGTCTGTCCGGCATCCTGTCTGCCTGCCTGTCCTTCAAATTCAGCCCGAACATCAACTGGCTCTGGCACGTCCATGCCTAGCACAGTATGATCGCGCCATCATCCACCTGTGAACGGCGAATAGATGTTCAAGTTTCAATTCCGGTGCCGCGCCACGATCCTGGGCCTTGTCACGGCAGCGCTGCTTGCCGGACATGCGGCGCACAGCCTGGCCGCGGACTATGCCACCATCCTGATGTATCACAGGTTTGGAGAGGACAGATATCCGAGCACGAATGTGACGCTCGAACAGTTCGAGGAGCATCTCGAGATACTGGCGTCCGGCCCCTATAATGTAATGCCGCTCGACGAAGTGGTGGAGCATCTTCAGGCCGGTGAGCCGCTCCCCGACCGTTCGGTCGCCATCACCATAGACGACGCCTATCTTTCGGTTTTCAAGGAGGCGTTTCCGCGCCTGAAAGAACGGGGATTCACCGCAACCCTGTTCATCGCCACACGGCCGGTGGACAGGAACCTTCCCGGCTATATGGACTGGGACCAGATTCGTGAATGGCAGGCCGCCGGATTCGGTATTGGCAGCCAGACCCAGACACATCCGCATATGCACCGGATACCGATCGAGGACAACCGTCGCGAGCTGCAGGTATCGAACGAGCGTTTTCTTGCCGAGCTTGGCCTGCGGCCGACCCTGTTCGCCTATCCTTACGGTGAATATAACCGCGCCGTTCGGGAACTGGTCAGAAACACAGGATTCGAAGCGGCATTTGGCCAGAATTCGGGTGTCGCTCACGGGTATGACGGGTTTTTCGAACTGCCGCGGTTTGCCCTCAACGAACAATATGGCGATCGCAGCCGTCTGGAAACCGCCATCAACGGTCTGCCGCTGAAGGTGAACCAGATCGTGCCTGAAGATGTTGTGCTGACGACGAACCCGCCGCTCTACGGCTTCACGCTTTCTGCGGATATGGATCAGGAACGCCAGCTTCGCTGCTTCAACAGCAAATATGGCAAGCTCGATGTGGCCATCATCGGCCGCCGTGCCGAAATCAGGATGCCGGGACCGCTTGTTGGCAAGCGGCCAAGGGTGAACTGCACCATGCCAGGGCCAGAGGGTCGCTGGCGCTGGTTCGGTCGCCAGTTCCTTCCGGAATAGGCTAGCGAAGCTTCGCGGTTTCGAACCTGCTGAAATCATTGCTGCGAATCAATGTCCGCAGCTTGTCCACATAGGCAGTGCCGATTTCGGCATAGCCGTCCAGATGGCTGGCCAGCTGAAACCCGAGATCGGCACGCGGCCGGCCACGCATGATCTTGCGGCGCTCGCGGAACGACGCATAGCTGGCATGTGTGTTCAGGTTGTGCATATAGGCCCGAACCGAACCAAAGAGATTAGGGAAGCTGCGCACCACGGCACGGCTGTTTGAGGCCTGAGCCGGCTTGATGCCTGCACTTGCCTGCCACGCCCACTGGCCGAAAAGCGCATTTCCCTGCCTTGCAAAGCGCGATGTTCCCCAGCCGGATTCAATCGCCGCCTGGGCGAGTGCCAGCGACACGGGAATGGAATCGGCGCGGTCCAGGATATTGGCCCTGATCTCCTCAATGGATCTGCCGTCGGTATTTACGCGGTAAAGCTTTGCCCAGCGCTGCAGCGAATCCAGATCCTGTGCATCCGCTGCCCGCATGATGGCGCTGCGCCGCTGACCGATCTCTTCATTGGCCGCGAGGATCAGCGGCAGGACGATCGACACGAAACTGTCTTTCTGCTGCTGGACCGGAAGACCTATGTGCGAATCAGGAATGTTGCGGGCCATGGTCCGCGCAACAATCACCTGAACAGGCGCTATCTTGCTGATTTTGGGGCTGTCGGCAGGTGGAACGACCGGCGCTTTCACCTGACGCAGCTTGGCCTCGGGCTTGGCTTCGGGCTTGGCAGGAGCAGCAGGTTCACGCCGGGCCCTGACCGCAGGCACCTCTGGCGGTGCACTTTGCTGCAGGGCGGCAAGCCGGGTGCCGGCAGCGCCAGCGTTTGGGCCGCGAAGCGGCTGGCCGGCTGGAGCCTTCGGCGATGGTGTCTCGACAAATTTCACAGATTGCGCCGGAACCACATTCTTGGCCGCAGGCGGCTCGTCCGAAACGGTGACAGTCGCAGGTGCGGCCTGAACCGGCGCTTCCGACAGGGCGACCTCGCCGCCCACTTCGGCAGGTGGCGACAGGACTTCGACCGACTGCACAGGCTCGCTGCTGCCAAACCATTGCGGCGGCTTCAGCTGAAACAGGCCGGGACCAATCACGCCAATCACGGCAAAAGCCATGGCTGCGCGAAGGAGGTGGCTGTTGTTAAGTGCAATTCCGGTTTGCTGAATCACAACTGTCCCGCTGGATGGTAGGCAAAAAGAAAACTTGATGGAGGCAGCGCCCTAGAAATCCGCCGCACGAACCTCGCGCACGTCGGGGATATAATGGCGAAGCATGTTCTCGATGCCCATCTTGAGCGTGGCTGTCGAGCTGGGGCACCCCTGACAGGCACCACGCATCTGCAGCGTGACAACACCGTCGTCAAACCCCTGGAACACGATGTCGCCGCCATCCATGGCAACGGCCGGGCGAACCCGTGTGTCGAGAAGCTGCTTGATCTGGCGGACGACGTCATCATCCTCTTCGCCATCGTCCTCGTCAGCGGCACCAGTGGATTCGACGACCGGCATGCCCGATGCGTAATGTTCCATGATGCCGGCCAGAATCGACGGCTTCAGCGCGAACCAGTCAAGCGCCTCTTCCTTGGTTACAGCGACGAAATCCCCACCGAGAAAAACGCCGCGAACACCATCAATCTGAAACAGACGCCGCGCCAGCGGCGAGTTTGTCGCACTGTCCGCTGCTGGATAGTCGGCTGTGCCTGTCTCCATCACCGGCACGCCGGGGATGAATTTGAGTGTCGCCGGGTTCGGCGTGTCTTGCGTCTGAATAAACATGATGATCTGCCCCTTTTGATCCGGCATTTTTGCCGGATGCCCACACTCTGCTGCCTGATCTTCATCCGGATTGTGAGACCGCTCAGCAGATCCGCGAAGCCAAGCCTGCGTACTCCGGTGTAGTGTCCGCGCCCTGTTCCCGATAATCGGTCAAAAATCGGACAATACCAGTTATTAGGTACATATAGTATAAATAGTAGCACATTTCAGTGGCCAAAATGTGTGAAATTTGCGGCAATGTCGCCGGCGCTTGCGTTTGTGCCGAATCATGCACCCTCGATCAGCTACCCGGTCCTGACTTGGAGCCCGCTCCAAGAAAACCGACGATATCATTCACCTGGTCAATAATGGGCGCGGCGATTTCCTCGGCCCGTAGCGCGCCGTCAGCAAGCACAGCGTCGATGTCGCCCGGATTGGCCAGCAGCTCGCGCATGCGATCACCCATCGGCGCCAGTTTGGCAACGGCCAGTTCGGCAAGTGCCGGCTTGAACTCACCAAATCCGCGACCGGCAAAATCAGAAAGCACACTCTCCACATCACTATCGGCAAGCGCGGCAAAAATACCGACGAGGTTCTGCGCCTCAGGCCGGCCTTCCAGACCCGCACTCTCGGACGGAAGGGCGTCGGGATCAGTTTTGGCCTTCCGGATTTTCTGCGCGATCAGGTCGGCATCGTCGGTCATGTTGATGCGCGAATTGTCGGAAGCGTCCGACTTGCTCATCTTTGAATTGCCGTCCCGGAGGCTCATCACCCGTGTTGCGCTTCCGAAAATCTGCGGCTCTGGCAGCGGGAAGAATTCAACGCCGTAGGTCTGATTAAAGCCTTGAGCAATATCGCGTGTCAGCTCGAGATGCTGTTTCTGGTCTTCGCCGACCGGCACATGCGTGGCCCGGTAGGCGAGAATGTCCGCCGCCATCAGCGTTGGATAGGAATAGAGCCCGACCGTCGCGTTCTCACGGTTTTTACCGGCCTTCTCCTTGAACTGGGTCATCCGGTTGAGCCAGCCAAGGCGCGCGATGCAGTTGAACACCCAGGCGAGTTGCGAGTGCTGCGGCACGCTGGACTGGTTGAACAGGACCGAACGCTCGGGAGAGATGCCCGCGGCAATCAGGCTTGCCGCAACCTCGCGGGTGCTCTGGCGGAGCTGCTGCGGGTCTTGCGCCACGGTGATGGCATGCAGGTCGACAACGCAATAGATGGATTCAAAATCATCCTGCAACGTAACCCAGTTCCGGATTGCGCCAAGATAGTTGCCAAGATGCAGATTGCCCGTCGGCTGGATACCCGAAAAGATGCGCTTTTCCGGCATGGGAAGAAGGCTTGTCATGGTCGCGTCCCGTGGTCGATCCTGTCGTTATGGCTTGCAGCGTCATCGCTCTGTCGCCAGCGTTATGATGGCTGGCGTGGCGGCGGTCAAGTCCGGCAACGGCGTCGAGGCGCGTTGCCCGTCACCGCCGGATGATGGCTAGCGCCGGAAAAGCTGGCGCGGCATCGCACCAATCCCGGCCGCGACGGCCAGATAGGCACCGCCACCACCAATGACAAGGATGCCAAGCTCGATGGCCGGCGGAAGTGCTGGCAACAGCCTGCCGATCCCAACAAGAGCCGCTGCCATCACCAGGCAGCAGAACACTGTTCTTATTGTCTCGGTCGGTGGCGGGAGCCGCAGATGTCCGCGACGTGCCAGCGCCGCGGCGAGTGCCGTCGCCGCAATCAGGCCGGACAATGACGTGGCAAGTGCCAGGCCGACATGACCCAGAACAGGCATCAATGTGATCGACAGGCTGACATTGGCAACAACTGCTGCGATCGACACGCCGAGCACAAACCCGCCCCGGCCGGTGGCGTAAAAGGCAGGCTGCAATATCTTGACCAGAATATGCGCCGGCATGCCGATGGCGTAGGCCGCGAGAGCCGAAGCACTGGCGGCGACGGCGGCTTCTGAAAACGCGCCATAGCCGAACAGCCCATTGATGATCTGCGGCGCGATGATGATCAGCGCAACCATTGCCGGCACCACGAGAAAGGCGGCAAGGCGCATGGCCTCGGCAAGCGAGGCACGAGCCGCGGCGGGGTCGTCATCACGGAACTGTGCCGACAGCCGTGGAAGCAAAGCCGTGCCAAGCGCGACACCTATGATGCCAAGCGGCAGCTGCGCCACCCGGTCAGCGAAATACAGCCAGGATATCGCACCAACTGGAAGGAGCGACGCCAGAACGAGATCGACAATCAGATTGACCTGCATGGCGATCGCGCCAGCGGAAGCAACGGAAAATTGCCGCCACATGGCCCGGACCGGCGCGGCGAAACGTGGCCATCGCCATGCCGGCATGCGGCCGATCCGGCGGAGCAGGTGCGCCATCACAGCCATCTGCAACAGGCCTGCCAGCAGCAATGCGGCGGCGAGCGGCATCGCCTTTTCAACAGCGAGCCATCCGGTTGCCACCGGGATCAGCAAGGCGCCGCCGACAAGCAGGATGTTGAAAATGACAGGCATCGCAGCAGCCGTCATGAACCGACCGTCCGCATTCGCGATCGCCGCCCAGAAAGCGACAAGCGAAATCATGGGGAGATAGGGAAAGGTCACGCGTGCCAGTGTGACCGCGGCATTCATACGATCCGGCGTGTCGGCAAAGCCGGGTGCCAGCAGGCCTATGATGTTCGGCATGAAGATCTCGCCGATACCAACAAGGGTGACGAGAACCATCATCAGCGTCGTCTGCGTTTCACCGGCGAGGGCCATGGCCGCCTCGTCGCCATCCTCTCGCTGTGCCTTGGCAAAGGCCGGTACAAAGGCGTTGGAAAGGGCGCCTTCGGCGGTCAGCCGCCGGAACATGTTCGGTAATTTCAGGGCGACAAGGAAAGCGTCGGCCGCCGGTCCGGCACCAAGCAGCGCCGCAAACACAACATCGCGGACAAATCCCAGCACACGGCTCACGGCCGTCATCCCCCCGATCTGGCGGAAGGCACGTGCAAGCGGCTGGGCGCTCATTCCGCCGCCTCGCCGATCTGGTCGAACACTTCCAGCAACTGGTCGCGAATTGTCGTCAGACGCGCCTCGTTATGAACCTGAAGCCCGAACAGGTCCTTCACATAGAAGACATCGACCACGCGTTCGCCATAGGTGGATACGGTTGCTGTCTGGATTTGCAGTCCAAGCTCGGCAAGCGCCCTTGTCAGCCGATGCAGGAGGCCGGGCATGTCACGGCCATTGACCTCAATCACCGTGTGGGTCGAACTGATCCGGTTCGAAAGGATCACGCGTGACGGCACGGGAAGATGACGCACGCGTTCCGGCAGGCTTTGCCACCTTTCACGAAGAGCCGCCTGAGGCCGCAATGTTCCCGAGACAGCTTTCTCGATGCTGGTCTTCACCCGCCCGAGAAGCCGCTCGTCGGTGACCGGCTCGTTGGAGGTTGTCTGCAGCTGAAACACATCGAGTACCGTGCCGTCGGCACAAGTGGTGATCCGCGCGCCGGCGATGTTGATGCCGTGGCCGGCCACCGCCCCGGCAATCCGCGAGAACAATCCCGCATCATCGATGGTTAGAAGCGTCAGCTCGGTGACATTCTTGTCCTCGACCTGACGGAAATCAGCGAGAAGCGGCACGTCCATCGACCGGAAGGTCCGGCCAAGCCCGGCATGACGGAGCTGGGATTCGGTGTCGAACCCTGTCCAGTATTGCCGCGGCATCATCGCGGCATAGGCGGCAAACTCCTCATCGCTCCATCCGTCGAGACGCCCGCGCACGATATCACGCGCAACTTCGGCATTGCCGGCCGCGATGACGGCAGCATCTGCACCGCGTAGGACAGCATCAGTCTGATAGTAGAGGTCGCGCATCAGCGCCGCCTTCCACCCGTTCCAAATGGTCGGACCCACGCCTCTGATATCGGCGACGGTCAGCACCAGAAGCAGTTTCAGCCGTTCCGGCGACTGCACGATGGCGGCGAAATCATCGATGGTCTTCGGATCGTTCAGGTCATAACGGAAGGCCGTCTTGCTCATCAGCAGATGATGCCTGACAAGCCAGCTGACAGTCTCGGTCTCTTCCTGGCTGAGGCCGAGGCTGGGGCAGAGCTCAAGTGCCAGCTCCGCGCCAAGCTCGGAATGGTCGCCGTCACGGCCCTTGGCTATATCGTGAAGAAGGGCTGCGACGAACAACACCAGCCGTGACTCGATTTCCGGCATCACGCTGGTTGCCACCGGCGCTGTTTCGGCAAGCCCGCCTGTCCCTATGTTGTGCAGCACGCCGATCACCTTGATGGTATGCTCGTCAACCGTGTAGCTGTGATACATGTCGAACTGCATCATCGCTACGATCTTGCCGAAATCAGGCAGGAACCTGCCGAGGACGCCGCTTTCATTCATCAGGCGCAACACACGTTCGGGATTGCGCCGCGACGTCAGGATGCCGAGGAACTCGGCCGTTGCCTCGGGGTCGCGCCGCGTGGCCTCTCCCAGCCAGGGAAGGCCGCGGGTGATCCGCTGAAGCGCCTGCGGATGAATGTCGGCATTCTGCTCAAGCGCCAGATGAAAGATCTGCAGCATGCGCAACGGCTCGTCACGGAACATCAGGTCCTTGTCGAGATTGATCCTGCCGGCGCGGATGGTGAAATGGCCGAAATGCTGGCCCGGCCGGAAATCCTCGGCAAGGGAAATGCGGCGCTTGCGAAAATCGGTTTCCATCGCCGCGCAGATGATCCGTGTCAGGCTACCAACGTCGCGCGTTGCAAGGTGGTAGCGTTTCATGAAACGCTCGACATCGCGCATGCCGCCGCGCGCGGCAAATCCCATGCGCGGCGCAATCGACATCTGCGCGTCAAAATCCAGCCGCTCCTCAGGCCTGCCTGCAAGGAGATGAAGATGGCACCGTACCGTCCAGAGAAAACGCTGCGCGGCAGCAAAGCGGCGGGCTTCGGTTTCGCGAAGAACGCCCTTGTCGACGATGTCTATGATGCTGTCGGCGCGGTAGGCCAGCTTGGCGATCCAGAACAGGGTGTGAAGGTCACGGAGCCCGCCCTTTCCTTCCTTGACGTTCGGTTCGACCATATAGCGGGTGGCGCCGTGCTTCTGGTGGCGGGCGTCCCGTTCGGCGAGCTTGATCTCGGCGAAGTCACCGGGCTTGATCCGTCCCAGCTCCTTCTGGAAGGCTGTCTCGAGTTTCTTGTAAAGCGGCGCGTCACCGGCGATGAAACGCATCTCGATCAGGCCAGTCAGGATGGTGTGGTCCTCGCGCGAGGACCGGATGGTGTCGGGCACGGTGCGTTTCGCATGACCCACCTTGAGGCCAAGGTCCCAGAGCAGGTAGAGAAGCTGTTCGACAATCACATCGGCGGCAGGATCGCTTTCCTTTGCGGTCAGCACGAGAAGATCAATATCCGACAACGGCGCCAATTCACCGCGGCCGTAGCCTCCCACCGCGACAAGCGCAAGCCCGGCATTGCCATGCCGCACCATGATGGCGGAAAAAAGCGCCTCCAGTATCTGGTCCATACCCAGCGCATGACGGCCCACATAGACAGCCCCGTCGCGCCCCAGATCAAATTCTTCGGCAAGATCGTCTTTCAGCCCGCTGTGAATATCCTTTGCCGCCGCGAGAAGGGCAGCACGAAACACCTTGTCGCTTCCATTGCCAGCGAGCTGATGCAGGGCAGTCAGCCGTTCCTGCGGTATTGGCAGCTCACCACCCCGCGCGGTCTGAAGCGGCTGAATCCATTGCCGCCACTTCATGATCTGGCCCGTGCTGTCTGTTCTGGAAGGCAGGCGCGTCATACGTCGTCACCAGGGGCCGCATCGGTTATGGCCGGATCAAGCAGCTCGCGCAGCTCGTACAGAAGCTCCAGAGCGTCACGCGGGGCGAGCATGTCTGGGTTGATCTCGCCAAGCCTGTCTCGAAGTCTGTCATCCTCCTGCGGGGCGGAGGTGGCCTGCGGCAGCGGAAGGTTGCGGTCGAACAGCGGCAGGTCGGCGGCGAGCCGTCCGGCATCAATCACGCCGTGACCGCCTGATTCCATTTCTGCCAGCAGAGCCTGCGCGCGCGCGATCACCGGCGCCGGCAGACCGGCAAGCCGCGCCACATGCACGCCGTAAGAACGATCCGCCGCACCATCGATGACCTGATGGAGGAAGATGATCTCGCCTTCCCATTCTCGTACTTTCATCGAGTGACAGGACAGCCTGTCCAGATCCTCGCGAAGCGCGGTGAGTTCGTGATAATGAGTGGCGAACAGGGTACGGCAGCCATTCACGGCATGCAGATGCTCAAGCGCAGCCCAGGCAATCGCCAGACCGTCATAGGTCGCTGTGCCACGGCCGATTTCGTCAAGAATCACAAAGGATTTCTCAGTGGCGCGGTTCAGGATGGCCGCCGTCTCGACCATCTCGACCATGAAAGTGGAGCGCCCGCGCGCCAGATCGTCGGCCGCACCGACGCGGCTGAACAGCCTGTCGATCACGCCGATCACGGCGGTATCGGCGGGAACAAACAGTCCAGCCTGTGCCATCACGGCGATATGGGCGTTCTGGCGAAGAAATGTCGATTTGCCGGCCATGTTCGGACCGGTAACAAGCCAGATATCGCCCTTTTCACCAAGATGGCAGTCATTCGGGATGAAGCTCTCGCCAGCGGCGAGCATGGTTTCGATCACGGCATGGCGGCCGCGGGTGATCTCGAAGCTGCGATCGTCGCGGACCTCGGGCCGGCAGAATTGCCGCCGCGCCGCCAGCGCCGCCGACGCCATTGCCACATCAATGGCGGCAAGAGCCCGCGCCGCGGCCGATAATATGTCGGCCGCCTGCAGGACAGACGCGCGCAAGCCATCGAAAATTTCCAGCTCGCGAGCGAGCGCCCGGTCGGCGGCTGTCGACAGGTCGCGTTCCAGTTCGGCAAGTTCGGTGGTGGTGAACCGCACCGTCTGCGCCGTTGTCTGGCGGTGAATGAAATGTTCGTCCTGCATCAGTTTTTCAGCATGTGTGTTGCGAACATCAACATGATAGCCGAGGACATTGTTGTGCTTGACCTTGAGCGAGGAAATGCCGGTTGCCTCGCAATAACGCTGCTGCAGGGCCGCAATCAGCCGCCGGCTTTCGTCGCGAAGCCCACGAAGCTCGTCGAGGGCGGCATCGAAACCGCTACGCACAAATCCACCGTCCCGTGCCAGCAGCGGCGGATCATCGGCCAGCGCCGGTGCCAGCTCTGCCGCCAGCGGGGTCGGGGTCATCATCGCAGCATGCAGGCCGTCAAGCTCGGCAGGCTTGTCAATGCCGACATCGCCCGTGGCGGTTCCGACCATGTCCGAGGCGGTGCGAAGCGCCTGTGCCAGCGCCAGCAGGTCGCGCGGTCCGCCATGCCCCATCGACAATCGAGACAGTGCGCGGTCGATATCGGGAAGCCCTTTGAGCATGGCCCGCAGATCCTCACAAAGATCCGGTCTTCCCAGATACCAGGACACAAGGTCCAGACGGCTGTTGATCAGCGCCGGGTCCGACAGCGGCGCGCTGATCCGTGCAGCCAGAAGACGACCACCGGCCGCCGTCACCGTCATGTCGATGGCTGCCAGCAGGCTGCCACGGGTCTCGCCGGACAGCGTCCGGTTGAGTTCAAGCGAGCGTCTGGTGGCCTGGTCGATTTCCATATAGCCGGACCCGGCAACCGCCTGAAGCGGGCGCATGCGCGGCATGTTACCCTTTTGCGTCAGGTCGATATAACCGAGCAGAGCGCCGGCAGCCGCCAGCATGGCGCGGCTGAACTGGCCAAACCCATCGAGGCTGGCAACCCCGTAATAGCCGCACAGCGCGCGTTGTCCTGCGGCGGAATCAAACAGCGAGGGCGCCTGTTCGGTCAGCATCAGGCCCAGCGCCTCGATCCCCTCCTGAAGATCGGCATCGAACGGCACGACCAGCTCGGCCGGCATCAGCATGGCAAGCAGGCTCTCGACCCGCTCCGGCGCGATCTCCTGAACGGCAAAGTCTCCCGTCGACATATCAGCCCAGGCAAGCGCCGTCGCCGTACCCGATCGGCCGAGGGCGGCAAGATAATTGTGATCCTTCGGTGGCAGAAGATCGTCTTCGGTCAGGGTGCCGGGGGTCAGGATGCGAATGACCTCGCGGCGCAACGGTCCCTTGCCCCCACGCTGTTTCTGCGTTTCCGGGTCCTCCACCTGCTCGCAAATGGCGACACGGTGCCCAGCTGCAATCAGCCGTGAAAGATATCCGTCCACAGAATGGACCGGCACCCCGCACATCGGGATGTCACCGCCATCACTCTTGCCGCGCTTTGTCAGGGTAATGCCAAGCGCTGCCGCACCGGTTTCGGCATCCTCGAAGAACATCTCGTAGAAATCGCCCATCCGATAGAAAAGCAGCGCATCGGGATGCGCCTCCTTCACCGAGAGATATTGCGCGATCATCGGTGTCGGCGGCTTTACTTTCGTGGTGCCAGATGCTGATAATGGCGGCGTCATTTGCGTTCCCTGATTCACCCGCCTCAGATATAGCAGATAGGGGTTTCGGTGGGGCAATAATCCGCTATCCTGACCACAGGTCGGGATCGCGTCCTACCTTATCGCCGCTGAAAGCGGACAACTGAACAGAAAAATAACCGGTGTTATGAGCCAAAAAAAGTCAAAGCTTGACCAGGAAGCCCTGGCATTCCACGCCAATGGCCGCCCAGGCAAGCTGGAAATCACTGCCACAAAACCATTGATGAGCCAGCACGACCTGTCGCTGGCCTATTCACCCGGGGTTGCGGCGCCTTGCCTTGCCATCGAGGCAGACCCGGACACGGCCTATGACTACACGGCCAAGGGAAATGTAATCGCGGTAATCTCGAATGGTACGGCTGTGCTTGGCCTTGGTGATATCGGTGCTGCCGCGTCGAAGCCGGTGATGGAGGGCAAGGCCGTCCTGTTCAAGAAATTCGCCGATATCGACGGGCTCGATCTCGAGGTCGATACAAAGGACACCGAGAAATTCGTGGAGGCTGTCGCCATGCTTGCGCCGAGCTTCGGCGGCATCAATCTCGAGGACATCAAGTCACCGGAATGTTTCATCATCGAGCAGCAGCTTCGAGAGCGCCTCGAAATTCCGGTCTTCCACGATGACCAGCACGGCACCGCCATCATCGCGGCAGCCGGCCTGATCAACGCGCTTCACCTGACCGGACGGGACATGTCGGACATCCGGGTGGTGTCGAACGGTGCCGGTGCCGCGTCGATTGCCTGTGTCGAGCTTTTCAAGAGCATGGGCGTGCCGCATGAGAACATCATTCTCGTCGACCGTTCCGGCGTAATCTATCAGGGCCGCGAGGCCTCGATGAACCAGTGGAAGTCGGCGCATGCCGTCAAGACAGATGCCCGCACGCTGGAGGATGCGCTTGTCGGTGCGGACGTCTTCCTCGGCCTGTCGGTTGCCGGTGCGGTGACGCCGAAAATGGTGGAAACCATGGCCGAGCGCCCAATCATCTTTGCCATGGCCAACCCGGTACCCGAAATCATGCCGGAAGATGCCAAGAAAGTCCGTCCCGACGCGATCATCGCCACCGGCCGTTCAGACTATCCGAACCAGGTGAACAATGTCCTTGGCTTCCCCTATATCTTCCGCGGCGCACTTGATGTGCGTGCCAGCAAGATCAACGAGGAAATGAAGATCGCGGCTGCCGAGGCCATCGCCATGCTGGCACGCGAGGATGTGCCGGACGCCGTCGCCGAAGCCTATGGCGGGCAGGTGCTTCAATATGGCGAGGATTACATCATTCCGGCTCCGTTCGACCCACGGCTGATCTCGGCCGTATCGTCTGCGGTTGCCGCCGCGGCGATGGAAACCGGCGTGGCCCGCAAGCCGATCGAGGATCTGGAGCAATACAGGCGTGACCTGTCGGCCCGCCTCGACCCGACGGCATCGACACTGCAGGTGATTTTCGACCGCATCAGTGCCAACCGCAAACGCGTGGTCTTTGCCGAAGGTGAGGAAGAGAAAGTCATCCGGGCGGCGATGGCGTTCCGCAATGCCGGCTATGGCGAGCCCATTCTTGTCGGCCGCGAGCACCGCATCCGCGAGACAATCGAGAAGCTGGGACTGGAAGGTGCCGAGGACATTCCGGTTACCAATGCCAAGGTCTCGGACCATAACGAGCAATATATAGACTTCCTTTACAAGAAGCTGCAGCGCGAGGGCGCGCTTCGCCGGGACTGCCAGCGCATGGTCAATCTGGACCGGAACGTGTTCGGCGCCTGCATGGTTCTCAAAGGGCATGCCGATGCCATGGTGACTGGCGTAACCAGATCTTTCCAGCCGAGCTTCGATCAGGTCACGCGCGTGATCTCGCCGCGCAAGGGTAAGGATTTTCTGGCCACCTCGATGATCGTGTCACGCGGCAGAACCGTCTTTATCGGCGATGTGTCGGTACATGAGCGTCCAAACGGTGAGCAGATTGCCGATATCGCCGAAGCCATCGCCGGCAAGGCGCGGCAGATGGGCCACACACCGCGCGTGGCCATCCTGTCATTCACCAATTTCGGAAGCCCGCAATCAGACATCACGGCAGAGGCGCGGCGCGCCATCGAGGTTCTCGACAAGCGCAAGCCTGACTTCGAATATGACGGCGAGATGTCAGCCGATGTGGCGCTTGATTATGAGCTGATGAAATCACGCTACCCGTTCTGCAGGCTGTCTGGCCCGGCCAATATTCTGGTGATGCCGGGACTGCATTCGGCAAACATCGCGTTCGAGCTGATCCAGAACCTGACTGAAGGGTCGGTGATCGGCCCGATCATGCTGGGGGCGGAAAAGCCGTTCCAGGTGGTTCAGATGGGTGCGTCGGTCAACGATCTCGTCCAGGCGGCCGCGCTGGCAGCCTATGAGGCGCTTCGTTGAACAGCTTTCGGGCTAGCTCGCCAACAGGCTAGCCCGCCGCCACTAAAATCTCTCTAGAGCTCTTTGGCCGCAATCATCGCCGCAACATCCGCCTGAGGGCGTGCACCGATATGCGAGATCACCTCGCCTGCTGCAAGGCTGGCGATCTGGCCGGATGCCATCGGGTCCCGGCCGTTGGTGCGGCCAAAGAGATAGCCGGCGGCAAACAGGTCGCCTGCACCCGTCGTGTCCTCGACTCCGCCGAATGGCTGTGCGGCGCATTCATGTCGAACATTCCCGCTGCCGACGAAGGCGCCGTTTTCACCGCGTGTGATCACGGCTTCGCCGACCTGTCGGCAGAGCGTTTCCGTGGCGCCGGCGATGTCGCTGTCGCACAGGCTCGCCGCCTCGTCTTCATTGGCGAACAGGATATCGACATGATCATGGACAAACCGCCCAAGTGCCTCGCGGTGCCGTTCGGCGCACCAGGGGTCTGAAAGGGACAGCGACACCTGAACATCATGACGGGCCGCCAGTGCCGCCGCATGCGCAAAGATGTCAGGACCGGCCGGTGCATCAAACAGATAGCCCTCAAGATAGATCACCTTCGAGGCGGCGACTTCGTCCTCGCGGATATCGCCAGGCTGAAATTCGATACAGGCGCCAAGATAGGTGTTCATGGAACGCGACGCATCCGGCGTCACCAGAATGATCGACGAGGCGGTCGGCGAGCCGTCCTGCTGCGGCGGGGCACCGAAATGAACCCCGGCAGCGGCAATGTCACGAATGAAGGAATGGCCCAGCACATCGTCATGGACCCGCCCGGCGAACCCGGCCCTGCCGCCAAGGGCCACAATGCCAACCGCCGTGTTGGCGGCAGACCCACCCGAAATCTCGCGCCCGTCGGCGATGTCGGCATAAAGCGACGCCGACCGGTCAGCATCGACAAGGTTCATCATCCCCTTGCCAATATCACGGTCAGCAAGAAAGGCATCGTCACAGCGGGCGAAAATATCGACAATGGCATTGCCGACAGTCAGAACATCAAGGGAAAATGGCATCGAGGCCTCAGGAGCAGGAAACAGGAAATCGCGAAGGACGGTGTAGAGAAAAGACGACCCGAGAGCAAGTGGCGGCCGAGATTGTCGGCCAATCGTGCAGGCAGGTCGACAAGTGGTTTGCACTTGCCTGTCCGGCTGGTCTAAGGTTCCGGCTCGCACCTGTTCCCGTCCCTGTTCCGGCCTTTTCATGCGGTCTTGTCTTCCGATCCCGGCGCTCGCCGTTCTTGCCCTGGCGCTTGCAGGTTGCGAGGTGCAACCGGTTGTTTCCAACCCGGCGCCGCCGCCTGCCGTTCAAACGGAAACGCCCATAGCCGAAACACCGGTGGCCGAGACCAGTTCCGAAACTGGCGGCACGGCGGATATTCCTGAAACCGCATCTGAAACCGAACCAGAAGCTGCCATCCAAGAACCGGACACAGTTGCTGATACCGAAGCAGCGCAGGACAGCCCGGCAGCCGAAACAGGGGAAACACCAGCGGCCACAGCAGAAGAGCCGGGCGAAGTGTCGGGCGAAGTGTCGGAAATGGCCCAAGCCGAGGCAGAAGAGCAGGCCGAGCAAGAGCTGCCGCAATCCGGTGATCTTGCGATGGCAACACCGCCGCCACCACCACCGCCACCACCACCGCCGCCACCGCCGGAGGGCGCCGGGGCGGTGATAGCGAACGAACGAGTCACATCAGCAGCAGCCGCGTACGTGCTATCGCCTGCCTGAGACGCGGTAATGCTGCACGTGCCCGCCGCGACAAAACTCACCGTCGATCCGCTCACCGTGCACACCGACGTAGTCGAAGACGCGTACGAAACCGAAAGAGAGCTTGATGCGGAAGCGGACAAAGCCAGGGAGCCATCACCCAGC